>NZ_JAKZHW010000002.1:0-130000 GCF_022568775.1 Sphingomonas telluris
GAACTTGCTTGTGCAGCTCGCGGCTCGTTACGGCTTTTCCAACACCAATGTCGCCCAAGAGTGGTTGGACGCTGACGCCGCAGCGCAGAGGGCGATAGAACTGGCGCCGCAACTTGGCTCCGCATACTCCGCTCTCGCCGAGCTCCAGATCGGCCGGCTCGATTTCGCGAATGGGCTCGCAAATTTGAACCGCGCCATCTCGCTTGTCCCAAACAATGCGGAAGTGCTTGCCATTGGCGCTCGTGAGCTGCCTTGGCTCAGCGACGCGAAGGAGGGCCTTCGGCTTGCAGATCAGGCCATTGCCCTCGATCCACTGAACGGGCCAACTTACCAATGGCGAGCATATGCACTGATCGTGCTTTGCCGCTTCTCGGATGCCATCGCCGCCGGAAGGAAGGTCCTGGAGGTCGCGCCCAAACAACTCACTGCGCACGCCCAGATCGGCAATTCGCTTATCGCGCTGAACCAGCTCGAAGCTGCAGCGGCTGAGTTCAAACAGATGCCAGTGGACCATCCACTGCGCATGGCCGGTGAGGCAATGATCGCCGCACGCAGAGGGCAGATCCAACAAGTCGACCGCATGATTGCGCACATGCGCTCGCTGGTGGGCCCAGCTCGGTTCCAATACGGACAGGTTTACACCCAGACAGGAAATCTGGACCGCGCGTTCGCCGAGTTCGATAAAGCAGCCGCGGCAAAGACGCCGGGAATGATCTACCTTCGGGCAGATCCGCTGATTGAGCCAATCAGACGAGATCCCCGGTATTTCGCTCTGCTTAAGCGGCTGCGCTTCCCGACCGTCTGAGAGCCTAGCGGCAGCTTTCCACCGTTGCGGACAGTCGTCATGACCGCCACGATGATCGAACGATGTCCTTCTCGTTTGCAGCGAAAACCGGCTGCGCAGTCCAACGGCCGAGCAAACTTTTGCCTCTCACCCTGGTATCAACGTCGCGTCAGCCGGGACGAACGCCGACGCCGACATTCCTCGAAAGGACGAAGGTCTGGTCCGTCTTTTTGAGGGCTCGGGTCACTCGCTTCCTTCCGATCTGAGTGGCAGCTTTCGACCCATTCCTGCCACTAGACGGTTGAACGAAGCTCCTAGCTAGGAGCTAACCCATGTACCGACCTCCGCAAGTCATAGTGGGGGCGAAGCTTCCACTCCGGCCGATGCACGTTTGGGCGGTCCGCGTGCGCCTTCAGATCGAGCGGCGCGTTCGAGACCTGGCGCTGTTCGACATCGCTTTGGACAGCAAGCTGAGAGGCTGCGACGTCGTGTCGCTATGCCTGCCCGATGTTCTTAGGGGCGGAGCATTGCGGCGGCGTGCGATCGTTATCCAGCAGAAGACCGGCAGACCCGTGCAGTTCGAGATTACTGAGCAAGCGCGGCGCTCCCTGGCGGAATGGCTCAAGGTTAGACGCGGAAATGCGAGCTGGCTCTTCCCGAGCCGAATGCATCCCGACGCCCACCTGTCCACGCGCCAATACATCCGGCTCGTGAAGTCGTGGGTTGCTCGCATCGGCCTGGAAGCAGCCGACTACGGGAGCCACAGTCTCAGGCGAACCAAGGTTTCGATGCTCTACAGGAAGACTGGCAACCTGCGGGCGTGCCAGTTGCTGCTTGGCCATACCAAGCTTGAGAGCACCGTCCGCTACCTGGGCGTCGAGTTGGATGATGCGCTGGAGCTGTCGGAGGCACTGGAAATTTAATCGTCCGGCCGATTCCTGACTAGCCATGTGTTCGCTGTCTGTTCCATCGATCCAGCGATGCGAATCGAGGATCCTTCCGACAACGGCGGCCGGGGCTGGCGGCGATTGAACGCGGAAGAGGTCCGAGCCCTCGCCTATTTGGCGATACGACTGATCGGTAAAGGCGTGAGAGCCGACCTGGCTGGTCGTAATGCGCAGAAGGCTGACGAGGCCGCCAGGAAGCTCGCTGAAGCTGTTTCAGCTCGGCTCGCTGCATACCCAATCTTTGGACCCGCGCGAGCCGCTAGAGGCCATTCGGCTGGCTCACAGCCTGACGAACACTCCTAGTGGCAGGAATGGGTGGAAAGCTGCCACTAGCGAACCGTCCGACCGAGCGAGTAGAACACGCTCGAAACCTTGGCTCTCTAGCGCGAAGCCGATCAGGCGAACGTCGGGATGACGAAGGCGCTCTCGCCATGCGCTTCGCCGTCGGGCCAGCGCTGGGTGACGATCTTGTTCTTCGTCCAGAACTTCACGCCTTCCATGCCGTACTGGTTGATGTCGCCGAAGCCCGAGCGCTTCCACCCGCCGAAGCTGTGGTAGCTGACAGGAACGGGGATCGGCACGTTCACTCCGACCATGCCGACGTTGACGCGCGCGGTGAATTCCCGGGCCGCGTGGCCGTTGCGAGTGAAGATCGCGACGCCGTTGCCATATTCATGCTCGGACGGCAGCCGCACCGCCTCCTCAAAGTCCTTGGCGCGGACCATCTGCAGAACGGGGCCGAAGATCTCTTCCTTGTAGGTCTGCATCGTCGGCTTGACGTGGTCGAAGAAGGTCGGGCCGATGAAGAAGCCTTCCTCGTGGCCTTGGAGCGTGAAACCGCGGCCGTCGACGACCAGCTCCGAGCCTTCGTCGATCGCCATCTGGATGTAGCGTTCGACCTTTTCCTTGTGCGCCTTGGTGACCACCGGGCCATAATGAGCCTCCGGGTCCGTCGAGACGCCGACGCGCAGCTTCTCGATCGCCGGGATCAGCTTTTCGCGAAGGGCGTTGGCCGTTTCCTCGCCGACCGGAACGACGACCGGGAGGGCCATGCAGCGCTCGCCCGCCGAACCGAAGGCCGCGCCGGTCAGGTCGGTGACGACCTGGTCGAGGTCGGCGTCGGGCATGACGATGCCGTGGTTCTTGGCGCCGCCGAAAGCTTGCACGCGCTTCCCGTTCGCCGTGCCGCGCGAGTAGATGTACTGCGCGATGTCGGACGATCCGACGAAACTGACCGCCTTGATGTCAGGATGGTCGAGAATGGCGTCGACCATTTCCTTGTCGCCGTGGACGACGTTGAGGATGCCGTCGGGAAGGCCTGCTTCCTTCATCAGCTCGGCAAGGCGGATCGGAACGGTCGGGTCGCGCTCGGAGGGCTTCAGGATGAAGGCGTTGCCGCAAGCGATCGCCATTCCGAACATCCACATCGGGATCATCGCCGGGAAGTTGAACGGCGTGATGCCCGCGCCGATGCCGAGCGGCTGGCGCATCGAATAGACGTCGATGCCGGGGCCGGCGCCCATGGAATATTCGCCCTTCAGCGCCTGCGGGATGCCGGTCGCGAATTCGATGACCTCGAGGCCGCGCTGAACGTCGCCCTTGGCGTCCGCAATGACCTTTCCGTGCTCGGACGAGAGCGCGTGAGCGAGCTCGTCCATGTGCGCTTCGACCAGTTCCTTGAACTTGAACATGACGCGGGCGCGGCGCTGCGGGTTGGTCGCGGCCCATGCGGGCTGGGCGGCCTTGGCGGCATCGATCGCACGCTCGAGATCGGCGGCGGTGCCGAGCCTGACCTTGGCCTGCACCTGACCCTGGTTGGGGTCGAAAACGTCGCCGCTGCGTTCGCCCGAGGAAAAGCTCTCGCCGCCGATGAAATGGTCGATGCTTCGAAGCATGTGTGAAACTCCTAAACCGCGACCGTACCCGAACGCGCTCGCGCTTCGGCGATTGTTTTGCGTGCGAGGTCGTCCGCCACGATGTTGGTCGCGCTTTCAAGCTGGCGGGCGTCCCACCAAATCAAGCTCAGCGCTTCTCACTCGGCTTTTTTGCTACAAACTCAATTTCAATGAGGGCGCCCTCGAGAACCAGACCTGCAACCGTGGTCGAGCGTGCGGGTCGATGGTCGCCGAAGTACTGTGCGTAGGCTTCGTTGGCGGCCTCAAAGTTTTGCGCGTCTGTAATCCAGATGGTCGTCTTCACCACGGTCTCCCGCGTCATGCCGAGTTCGGCAAGATAGACATCGAGATTGCGGAAGATCTGCTGCGCTTGGGACGTTATACCGCCTTCAACTAAAACACCTGGTGCCTCGAAGCCAATTTGGCCTGAGAAAAACACGAACTCATCGGCGACTACGAACTGAGATAAATGAGCCACTTAATCTCCTCTTCCATCAAATCCTAAGCGATCGCCGCCTTCTCGATGTTCATCTCTGCGGCACGGCCAAGCGCGTCTAAGTAGGCACCGCAGGAAGCCGTCAAAGCGTCAGGGCCACTATACCACCCGGTCATTTCTACAGTACCGAAGCGAACACTCACGCAGGCGCTTACGTGCCATTCGCCGTTGTTCCTCCGACCGCCCGAAACGTTGAGCCTTTCCAGCCTTCCATTGGTCCCCAATATCTGATTGATCGCGCGGAACGCTGTCTCGACACCTCCTTCGCCACTTGCGAGATCCGTCAGCTTGCCTCGGATTTCGTGAAGGAGCTCAATCCTGACGGCCACGTCATTCCCGCGTACCATCCGTGTCCGAATGTCGACACGTTTGAACTTCCACGGTGACCGAGCGTGCTTGGGGCCGGTCCCTCCGAGATTGCGATGAATCACCGGAGCCACGTCGCCTAGGCCAGCACGCTTTGCTGAGCTAATTCGATTGGCCTGCGATCGAAGCTCAGAAAGGTTCTCGGAACGGCCGTATCGAAGGCATGCTTACTACCCGCTATGGCTTGGGCAATAAGCGACCCGATGGCAGGCGCCAGCTTGAAACCATGGCCGCTGCACCCGTTAGCGACGAAGAAGCCACCGAGTGGTGTTTCGCCCACAATTGGATGAACGTCAGCCCAGTTCATGGTGTACAGACCGCTGTACCCGCGAACACCGCGCAGCGGGCCAATTGACGGCATTCGATGTTGAACGGCGTGAAGCTTCGAGCGAACAAAGCTGTCATCAGCGGAACGGTCAAATTCGTCCGGGTCGTCCACCGTCTCGCGTTCGTCTTCTGGCAATACGGAGCCAACGATGATGTGCTTCCGCTGACCTTGGGTTCGAAAGTAAATTCCTCCGGCCAAATCGGCACACACGGGCATGCTTCCGGGCAGATGCGGGGGCATGTCAAACTGGGCCATCTGAATCCGGGTGGGTCGTAAGGGCCAGCGATCTGCCAGCCCCACCTTGGCCAGGAGTTGATTACACCACGGGCCACTCGCGTTTACTACTAGGCCGCACGCGTACCCTGACCCGTCCGCAAGCGTCACGCCCGCGACCCGATCAGAGATTGTTTCTATACCAGTCACCCGCGCGCCGAACTGCACTTCGACACCATTGTTACGAACAGCGGTCAGCAGATCCTGAAGGGCGTCCGTCGGCTCGATATACCCACCCTCACTTTCAAGGATGTATCTCTCACCTGAGCGACACTCGTGAGGTTCGCCAGCCAGAAGATCAGGCGGAATTGTGCAGGGGCTCAGGGCTGGGAAATTATCCTGAACATCGGCGTCATCGAGCAAGGTGGCTGCGACCCCCAGACGCTGCAGCCGAGCAACCTCGGCGCTGCTGCCTATGCCGCCGCCCAGCCAAATGACGCCCGTTTGATGGAAGCGAGCAACCGGCGCTGTCAGCTCAAGGAAATCGCTCCAGTTGCGGTAGGCTCGTATGCCGTCTTTTGCGAGCTCGACCATCTCGTCGCGAGAATATCGGAATCGACAGACAGCCGAGGATGCACCTGTCGAGCCTTCGCCCAGTCCTGCCCCCTTCTCTAAGACAAGAATCCGGTCCGAAGTTCTCAGCGCCAGTTGGTACGCTACACTCAGGCCAATAACGCCTGCGCCAACAACGACGATGTCCGTAGATTGCATTTCGCACCTTCACGCATGAGACGGACAACAACGAACTCGTTCGGCGGTGACGATTCCGACTTGGCCGATGAGATTCCGACGACGTGTGAGCCGAGCCTGACCCAGACAGAGCTACCGCGTCGCTATTCGGGGCAGGCCCAGGCTTCCTAACCCTCCGGTTAGAAAGCGTATTCCGCAGCAAGACCGAACGTGCGCGGCTGAACTGGAATCACGGTGTATTGAATCGGAAGTCCAAGCAGCAGCGTCCGTGAAACCGCCCCTTTCGAACCCGTGAGATTCCGACCGTAGATACGCACGGTCCAGTGCTGATCCACCGTAAGTTCACCGTGAGCATCCAGGGTTGTGTAGGCGGCTGCGGGTACGGACCCGGGACTACTCTCCACAAGTGACAGGCGCCGCCCGATATGGCGAACGCCAGCGCCTACGTTCGCGCGGTTGGAGCCGACGTCAAAGCTATAATCCGCGGTGAGCGACCCGCTCCATTTGGGAGCATTCGGAAGGCGGTCCCCGTCAAGCCCTCCGATCGGCGGCGCATCTTCGGTCAGGTATGCATCCACATAGGAGCCATTTGCCGCGAGGCTAAGAGCAGGCACGGGATGAAAGATCAGTGAACCCTCGATGCCCCGACTTCGGGCACGGCCGCCGTTAACCGCGGCGCTGACCCCGCCGATGACCTCGGTAAGCTGAATTTTTTTCCACTCCAGATCATAGGCAGCAAACTCGAAAGAGAGGCGGGGGTCGATGAGAGTTCCCTTGATCCCGATTTCATAGCTGGTGAGCCTGCTTGACTGAACCTGTGGCGGCACGCCCGGAACTGCGACGTTCGGGCCGCCGGGGAGATACCCGGTCGCAATCCGCCCGTAGATCATCGCAGTCTCGCCGAGATGAATTTGCGGGCTCACGCTGAAAGTGAACACGTCCTCGTCTGATTGGCCGGGTATATTCTTCGGAGTTCCGAAAAGCAGACCACTCGTGATCTGGCGGAAGTCCTGCTTATTTCGCGCCCAACGCATGCCGCCTGTAAAGTCAAACGAGTCCGTGAGGTGGAAAGTACCGTTCCCGAAAATTGCGAACTCGCGGTAGGTCGTGGGAAGAGAAACCTCTGCCAGCGGATTGAGCGCTGGGATCGGCTCTTCATTCATGGTCAAGGCGGGTACGACCTGGCGGTTCTCTGTCTCTTCATGAGTATAGAAGCCGCCGACCAACCATTCGAAGCGGCCGCCGTTTGGCGAGGTGAGCCGGACTTCTTCCGTAACCTTATCCAGGTCGAGGCTGAGGTCGAATGGCGCTAATCCGGCTGGAATCGCACCTCCCGTGAGCAGCGGATACAGCGACCCGTAAACCCGGCTCGCATCGATCGTCTGGCGGATTTTCGTACTGCTGTAGCTTGTCGCGGAAGTGAGTGTCGCAAAGCCGAAGTCATAATCCAGGGTGCCTGAGTAGAACTGGAATTTCTTGGTGAAAGGCTCGTCGAGGTAGTTGTTATTCGCATATCCGTCGCCGAGACGTTCGCCAGTGGATATTTCCTCCACGACCTGCGCATTGTTGTCGGAATCGACCTTCTGGTAGATTGCCGAGAAACGCGCCGAGAAACGATCGTTGGGCTTGACCAGCAGGCTGAGTCGGCCGCCCAGCTGATCATAATCATTCTGGTCGCGGCGCCCGGTCTGGACGTTGTTAACGTAACCCGGCGATTTCCGATAGGCGATGCTCGCGCTGAGCCCGACGCGGTCCTGCACCACGGGCGTGTTGATGAGTGCTTGACCCGCGTAACCGAAGCCGTGGGCGTGATCGATGTCGAAGACCTCTCCACCGACTACCCCGCTGGTACGAGTTAAGCTGGGAGTCACCGTGACATATTTGATGAGGCCACCGATCGAACTCGCGCCGTACAGCGTCCCCTGTGGTCCGCGGAGGATCTCGAGCCGATTGATGTCGTAGGGCAGCAGATCGAGAGAGAAGATGCTGCTCCGTGCGTAAATGCTGGACGACCCAACCGGCGCATCGTCGACATATATCCCGACGGTCTGGGCTCCCGTTAGAGGAGTCACGCCACGCAGAGTCACTGTGGTCTGCCCGGGAGTACCGGCACTGTCGACCTGCAGACCCGGAACGTAACCGGAAAGGTCGACGAGTTGCGTCGCGCCAGCCTTGCGCATCTGGTCACCGGCGACAACGCTGATCGAGATCGGCACGTCCTGGAGGATCTCTGGCCGCTTCTGCGCCGTGACCACGATCTCGCCCTCGCTGCCAGCGAGCGACGGCTGATCGGGAGACTTCGGTGCGCTAGCGTCGGCAGGCTGGCTCGACGACGCCTGTTCTGACTGCGCGTGTGCAGCTGTACCGGCACACAATGCAGCCGCAGCTGTCGTCAGGCTCATCCACCGAAGGCGAACTTGGACACTACGCTTCATGCTTTCCCTCCCACTTTTCCAAGAACGCGAAACACGGCTACGGCGGCGGCATGGCCCACGAGATGGACGGTTCGCCCCAATCGTCTCCCCAGGATGTATGGGCACAGCCTCTCCCAAAGCGGGATAACATGCAAGACCGTATTTTATTAGTCCTCGGTGTCGCGTTCGACGGACGTGGCGGCCGCCCATAGGGCCATCCCGGAAAGCACTAGGGCCGCGAACGCGATCATGAGCGAATATCGTAACCCAACCGGACCGTAGGCCGCGCTGAAATGATCGCTGAGCACACCGGTGAGAACTGGGCCGAGGCCGAGACCTACCAAGTTCGCGAAAAAGAAGAGGATTGCGACTGCCATCGAGCGCCGGGGTGACCCACAAATCCGATGCAGCAACGTAAAGAAAGCAGGCACTGCGGCACTAAGGCCCACCGCTCCAACAAACGATGCCGCATAAAAGAGGACGGGTTCGTTACTGAAAAGCGCGAGCTCATAAAAAGGAACCACGCCAATCATGATCAGTGATGGCACGCGCGCAGCGTAAGCCCCACCGCGCCTCGTCGCGAAATCGGTAATAAGACCGCCGAAGACACTGCCCACGAGAGAAGCGACGGCGCCGAGTGCCCCGAAGATGGCACCGACCGACACGAGGTCGAGATGGAGGACCCGCACCAGATAGGAAGGGAACCAGATCACCGCCCCATAGGCGACAAGAAAGTAAAGTATGGTGGCGACGCAGAGGAGTACGAATGTGCGCTTGCCTGCCAATGCTGCCAGTGTCGTGCGAAGCGACTCCTGCTGCGGCCTTTGATCCTTCTGCGTTCGCAGCCTCGGTTCTCGAAGTCCAAACAGCGTTAGGACACACAGGAGCAAACCGGGTGCTCCAAGCGCAACGAAGGCCGACCGCCAGCCATGAGTCGCTGCTAGCCATGCACCTAAGGTGAAAGCCAGCAGGTAGCCGGCCGTTGACGACGAAATGAATACGCCAAGTGCACGCGCGCGTTGATCGGGAGGAAAGTAGTCCGCGATGAGCGACTGCGCGGGAGGCATCGCCCCCGCCTCGCCTGCTCCGACACCGACGCGCGCCAGGACAAGCTCGGGCAAAGTTCGTGCCATGCCGCAGAGGAGCGTCATTATACTCCAGACGGCCAATGCCGCAGAGATGACCAGCTTACGGTCACCGCGATCGGCAAAGCGCGCCACCGGGAGGCCGAGTGTGGCGTACAAGGCGGCGAAAGCGAAGCCGCCAAGTAAGCCCATCACCGTGTCGGAAGCGTGAAATTCCGCCTTTATCGGCTCAATCAGTACCGACATGACATGCCGATCGATGGAGCTCGACGCGGAAGCGAGAAACAGGATACCAAGAAAACCCCAGCGCTGCGACGGACGGTACAAAGTCCACGCAGGTGCGCGGTCAGCCTCGCCGCTCATGCAACCAACTGCTCCGTAGCGCTGGCAATATTCTCGGCGACCAGCGGGAGCGGCAGGGCGCCAGGCTTGAGCACCGCATCGTGAAAGTCGCGAAGATCGAACCGCTCCCCAAGACGCGCCCGCATCTCTTCACGCCTCGCTGTAAGAAAGTGCTCGCCAATCTTGTAGGCGAGCGACTGTCCCGGAATGTCGCATGAGTAACGGATGCTCTCGGAGCGGATCTCCGTCTCGGGCACGAAAGCGTTCTCGCGCATAAACGTGCGCGCCTCTTCCAGCGACCAGCCCATGGCATTCATCCCCGTGTCGACGACCAGGCGACAAGCAAGAAATGCGTCCATCATGAGCCGCCCAAAACGCTCCTCCGGCGCCTGGTACATCCCCAGCTCCCCCGCAAGGGTTGCGGCATATTCGGCCCAACCCTCATTGAACGCATTGAACAAAGCGTTGGCCCTCACGGGATGCAGAGCCTCGTTCTCCCGCTGGGAGGCCAAATGAAAATGATGTCCGGGAACAAGCTCGTGGTAATTTAGGGACGCGATATTGCCGAGCGGACCGCCGGCCAAGTTGGTGGCGTTGAAGAGGTATCGGCCAGCCGGCTGGTTCGGCCCGGGTGCGTCATAATATCCGAACGTCATCGAACCGGCGAGCATCTCCGGGAGCGGCGCTGCGGCGTGCGGTGCATTCGGCTTGAAACGAAACACGTCGTCCAGAAGAGGCGCGATTCGTTCGATGTAGCGATTGAAGAACGCCTCAATTTCCTCGGAACTTTGTGCACGCCACGCGGGATCCCGCCCGGTAGCGGCCAGGTAATCGGACGGAGAGCCCTCGAATGGTACTTCGCGGATCAGTTCCGCCATCGCCGCGCGGACGGCCGCCACTTGCTCGAGACCTTGAGCGTGCACTTGCTCCGGGGAGACGTCGAGCGTGGTGTGCTCGTGAACCAGCTCCCGGTATAGTGCTTCACCGCCTGGATACTGGGCTATGCCGACGGTTTCGGGCGCGCGTGCGTCGTAGTCCGCTTCGGAAAGCAGCGAGAGTAATGTTTCGAAGGCGGGGTCGACGGCGCGATCCAACCGCTCCCGGATGAGGTCCGCGGCTCTGTCTGAGCCCGCCCCCTGGAGCCGATCGGACGATGGTACCAGGGCGGTCACCCCACGGCGGAACCGCGAGACCAGTTCGCGTGACTGTTCGAGCTGCGGGCGGGGAATTCGTATGCCACGTCGGGCCTGACCGGCGGTCCGTTCCCGCAGCTGATCGATCAGGCGCGCATAGTCCTCCAGCAATCCGAGATAACGATGAAGATCGCCCTCCGTCTCGAAGGCGAACTTGGCAAGCATTCCGCCGACGTGCCCGAGCAAAAAGCCCCCGCAGTAGGCCGTGGGCGCGAACATCGCGAAGAACCCGATGCCGAGCGGATCAAAGGCCAGCCAGTAGCGATCTGCCTCAGCTGCCATCCGCGCTGCGGTCAGCCTGGCGACGGTGTGCGTTAACTTCAGTTCGCGAGGCAGAAACGCCTCGTTGGCGCGGTCGAGAGCGTATAAGGCCTCTGCTGCGCGACGACTACGAGCGGCAACGGCAGCCTCGCCGATGTCCGGAAGCCTATCAACTGGCAGTCCTAAATCGCGCTCGACCCAAGGCGTGCGTCGAACCTCTGCCCACACCTTGTCGATGCCGACTAGCGCCAGTGCAATCGCCTCTCCCGTGGCATCGTCCATTCACCGCTCCCGATTTTGTACACTAGTGTATCTCGTAGGCGAGTAAAGCTTGGCAGGACAAGGCACGGGTGGCAGGGTGAGAGAAATGTTCGCTCATATGGAGAGCCCTTAGTGGGACGCGCCCAAAAAGTTTCATCTGAGACGTGGGTCGACACAGCACGACAGGTGCTGGTTGAGGAAGGGATCGCGGGGGTTAAAGTTGATCGTCTGGCCCAGCGGCTGGGGGTAACACGCGGAGGTTTCTACCATAATTTCCGCGACCGCGAGGACTTGCTCGATGCATTATTGCAGCGTTGGGAAGAGGAATGTCGCTTCCTGCCTGATTTCCCAACTAGCCGAAGCTTAGCAGCGGTTGGCGCTTGGTTTGACAGGGCCGTAGCCAGGTTAATCGAGGAAGACGGCTACGACCACGATTTCGATATGTCAGTCCGCGAATGGGCGCGGTCAGATCAGCGCGCGACTTGGGCCGTTGAGCGATCTGATCGCGAACGCATGGCAACCCTGCAACGCTTCTTCGACGCGCTCGGCTATTCAAAGGACGAAGCGCTGATGCGCGCTCGCGTTTTCTACTATCATCAGATTGGATATTACGCGATCGGCGTTCGCGAAAGCACGGCCGTTCGCAAGCGAATCGCGCACCTTTATATCGATATTCTTTGCGGCCAAGACGTGATGGAACGCGTCCGCTCCGCCGTGCGCCGAGAGGCCAAACTGAGCGCCTAACGCGTACGTTCGATTAGGTCGCCGGAGATATCGCGAACAGAGGTGCTTCCCAAGAGCGCCATCGTCCGCGCGACTTCGTCGGCGAGCAAAGTCAGTGCACGAACGACACCCGCTTCTCCTCCGGCAGCAAGGCCGTAGAGGTAAGCGCGGCCCAAGGAGCAGGCATTAGCGCCGAGAGCGAGCGCTTTGACCACTTGGCTTCCACGACGCACGCCGCCGTCCACGATGAGCTCAGGGGCGTCTCCGACCGCATCGCGAATCCCAGGCACGAGGTCGACGGGCGCGACGGCTCCGTCGAGTTGGCGACCGCCATGGTTCGAGATCATTATTGCATTTGCCCCAATCTCGACCGCCCGCTTCGCATCGACGATAGATTGCACGCCTTTGATAACGAATGGTCCGGGCCAAAGCGCACGAAGCGCGGCAGCATCGTCCCACCCCACTGTCCTATCGAACTGCCCGTTGACGTAGTCGATCAGGCTGACGCTCTTTCCTTGGAGCGCGTCCACCCGATGTGCGACGTTCTTGATATCGAAATCGGGATTGCGCAGGAAGGCTAGCAGCCAGGCGGGATGGCTGGCGAAACTGACCAAGCTTCTTAGGGTGAAGCGCGGCGGCATTTCCATGCCCGTCACCCGGTCCCGCTCCCTGTTCCCAGCTACCGGCGTGTCGATGGTGAGGCAAAGCGCGTCGTAGCGCGCCGTCACGCACCGTTGAACCAGCTCCGCCGTCAGTCCTTTGTCCTTGAACAGATAGACTTGGAACATTTTCGGGCCAGCAGTCGTGATCGCGATGTCTTCCAGCAAGGTCGTGGCCATGGTGGACAATGAGTAGAAAGTCCCGGTCTTCCCCGCTGCGCGCGCGACCGCCGGCTCCGCGCCATGATGAAACAGCCGCGACATGCCCGTCGGAGACAGAATGAAAGGGACCGCGATGCGCTGGTTCAGGAGAGTTGTGGACGTGTCGATCGCTGAGACGTCGCGAAGCGTTCGCGGCAGAAAGCTGTAGTCATCGAAAGCCGAGCTGTTTCGTCGAAGCGTAACTTCGTCGTCCGATCCGCCGTCGATGTAGTTAAACAGAGCAGTTGGCAGCTTGCGCCAAGCCAGAAAGCGCAGGTCCTCAATACTAAAGCAGCGCTTGAGCGACCTGGGGCGGCGGGCGGGTTCCAGCGTCATGCAACTGTGTCTCCCGCGTAGGCGCCGGCGCCAAAGGATGGATTGACCTTACGAAATCTCATCATGCCGCGAGCGGCGATCGACCCGGCTGACCTGGGAGGCAGGTACGCAAATAGTCGGCCCAGGATGCAAGACCACCCGTCGCATGCGATTCCAAAGGAATAATGCGACTGGTCAAGGTCAGTCCCTTGAGGGGCTGCGTGCCGGCGAGCATCAGGAACTCGCTAACCCCTGCGCCGATCGCCGCTTGATAGTACCCGGGCACGGTGAGTTCGGTCTCGCAGACGGTGAGATGCAAACGGCGACCTCCATGATCGACGTCGTCCTCGCGATCCTTTCTGTACAGGTCGAAAATCCGCGAACTGCCTGCCAAGATTCCTGGACTGCCAGCTCCAATGCGAGTGACGAGCGTTGGCCGCCGAAGGGCGGCATAGGCGGCGAACAGGCCGCCGTAAGAATAGCCGAAAAGACCGTGATCGCCGGGTTTCACGCGCCATTGTGCCGCAATCATCGGAAACAGTTCGTCGGTGATGAAAGCGAGGAATTTGTCGGCAGCGGGCGCGCGCAGATGGCGTAGATACAGGTCCGCCCCCTCCTGATCCAACAGCCCCATAGCCACGATTTTGCTCATGCTCTGCTCCACACCCTCGGGGAGAGCCTCGCCGGGCGGGAGGAGATCCCGTGCTCTCACGGCGAGCGTGCGGCCGGCATCCTTACCGCAATACCCAATGCACACCAGGATGAACGGTTCGATCGGGGCGATCGGGTCGGTGGAGAGCATCTGCATACGCGGCGCCGCTCCAGGGGCCATACCGTTACCGTCGGGCGCGAAGACAAGAGTGTAATGCTCTTCGCCGTTCAACTCATATTGGGGCGGCACAGTCACCCACACAGCGTAGCGAGCGCCAGCGCGGGCGGAGTCGACTTCGAAATAACGCGTGTTTGGAAGAAGTGCCCATTCCGGGAATTGCTGTTCGACGAGACCGCTCATCGCCTTGCCTTCATGGTGAGAGCCAATTTCGAACTCCGCTGCACAGAACGCTAATTAAAGAGCCGCGAAGGAGCGAGAGACGAAATGGTGTGAGCGGAACCCTTAGACATCGCGTCCGCCAAAAGTTCTCCAGTTGTCGGTCCGAGTGTGAAACCTTGATGACCATGCCCGAAGTTGAACCACAACCCACGATGTCGAGGCGCTGCTCCTACAACTGGCATCATGTCCGGCATGCACGGGCGCACGCCGGTCCAAGGTGACTTTTCGATCGGTTCGCCGATATCCAGTAATTCACGGGCGGCGGCTTCAGCGCGTCGAAGCTGCCGTGGCTGACAATTGCTTGTCGCTGACAGGTCAGCCCCTGTGGCAATCCGCAGTCCCGCCCGCATCGGGGAATAGATCGCGCCGAAAGCGGCGTCCAAGAGCGGGAGATTAAGACGCGGGACACTCTCATCGGTCGGATAGTCGAAATGCAGGTGGTAGCCACGCTTTCGAACCATCTCGACCTTGTAGCCCAGTGGGGCGAGCGCTTGCGGCGCCCAGGGCCCTAAGGCCACCACCACATGCTCGGTGTCGAAGGTACCCTCGCTGGACCGCAACTTCCACCCGATGGCACTTGGTTCGAAACCAAGAAGCTCCACCTTGAGCAGTTCTCCGCCCTGCTTCTCAAACAGTGCAGAATAGGCTCGGACCAGCGCGCCAGGGTCGCTGCACGTCCAAGCATCCCGCCAGTGAATGGCCCCGACTAGCGGCTGGCGCAAAGCAGGTTCAGCGGCAGCGAGAGTTGCGCTTTCTTCCCGCTCAAATTCGATGCCATAAAGGTCCCGTAGTCGTTCTGCCTGGCGCGTTTGCAATTCGAAGGCAGCGCCGTCACGAAATGCAATGCGATACCCGTCCCTTCGGATCAGGGTTTCAGCCCCGGACGCCGCAATCCACCTCGCATGATCGTGCGTCGCACGGCGTGCTAGCGTTGAATATTGCGCGCCAAGTGTCCGATGGTAGTTGGGCGCTGAATGGCGCCAGTACGACACGAGGGACGGCGCCGAACGCCAAAGGCCGGCAACGTCCCAATCTACGCTGTTGTCGTCCTTGAACGCGATACGGCACAACGTTTTGATGTCGCGCGGTAATGAATAGGGTTCGCAGGCCTCTCCTTGGATGACGCCTGCATTACCGTAACTCGTCTCGCTGCCAGGTGCAGAGCGGTCCACAAGCACGACGCTAAAACCGCGGGCCTGCAGGGCGAGGGCGGTTCCTGTCCCCACCATCCCGGCGCCAAGAACCACGACGTTCTTCACGGACGAAGTTCGTTCTTGTGGAAGGCGCCAGCCTTCATGATGACCGAAAGATTACTGCCCCCGCGGCCGAGGATGCGCACGTCCTCGAGCGGATTCCCGTCGACCAACAATATGTCCGCATGAGCTCCGGGTGCGATGACCCCGAGGCGCCCTTCCTCCATCAGAATTTCAGCAGCGACCGACGTCGCGGAGATCAGGACGTCGAAGGGGTCGAGCACTTCCGCTCGGATGTCGAACTCAATGCCTTGTCGTTCGTGATGTTGCGCGAGAAGGTCGGTACCAAAGCCGATCTTCACACCGGCTTCCTTCATGATCGTCAGCCCGGCAAGCATGGCATCAAACAGGTTCGCCAACTTGTCTATGCTGGGCTGCGGCAACCCGAACTTGGCGCCGTCATCGTTGAGGGCCTTCACGACGGCCAGCGTGGGCACCCCGTAGGTGCCATTCTTCGCCATGATGGCAGCGGTATCCGGTGTGAGCATGCTTACATGTTCAATGCAACGCACCCCGAGTTCCGAGCACCGGCGGATCGCTGCGTCGGGATGACAATGCGCAAAGACGTAGGAGCCGCGCCTGTTTGCTTCGTCGACCGCGGCCAGGATCTCCTCGTCGGTGAACTGGAGCTTGTCGAGCGGGTCCGTGGGGCTGGCGACTCCGCCGGATGCCATGATCTTGATGGCTCTCGCCCCGCGACGGAACTCTTCCCGGACAGCCTTGCGGACCGCATCCGCCCCATCGGCAATTGCGGTGAAGCGCTCGTGCCTTGGCGGGCAGCACATGCAATCCGTGAACGCCTGCTCGTGACCGGCTCGGAAGTCGCCATGCCCCCCGGTCTGGGAGATGTAGCGCCCGCTGTGGTAGAAGCGAGGACTCGGGATCCACCCCTTCTCGATCGCCATTGCGAAGCCGGCATCCGTGCCACCGGCGTCGCGCAGGGTGGTGAACCCGCGATTCAGGCTCGACTGAAGAAAGTTTGCGGCAAACAGGCTATAATACTCGGCCGGCATCTGGCTGAGCTTCACAACGTCCATGTCGGCGGCCCAGATATGAACATGCAGGTCGATGAGACCCGGCATGAGGGTGCGCCCGTTAGCTTCGACCCGGACATCGACGGGGGTGTGGATTGGGGCGTCCGACACTTCCCTGATGAACCCGTCCTCGACCAGGACGTGACCCTCCTGAAGCGCGCGGGATACACCATCGAAAATCAGGGCGTCTGCGAAGAGGACTCGCGTCATCGGTTGTGCGCCGCGAGGCTCGAGGCACGGACTGCATCGCGACTAAACACCTCCGGCTCAGGGGCGCCGCTGGCCCAAGGATCCGCCTCCCGTGGGAAGAAGTTCAGGTTCCTCTTGGTGTATGGCATTCGTGCGAAGTCGAGCCGCAGCGTCCCTGGCGAGGTCACATGCCAGAGGTGATCAGCGTCGGCTCGAAACCCGGCCTGGTAGTGGTTGCTCGACTTCACGACGATCAGCCGCCTGTCCTCGAGCGGGATGCCGAGCCCGGTGAAAGCGTCGCGCTCGTAGACTTGGGTTCTGATCGAGCACACGGCGATGTCGATCCCCCGCGAATGCAGCCAGACGGAACGGCCCATCGGCTGCCTCTGCCCAAACACTCCGGCGCTATGGTTTTCGACGACACCTCTGACCTCGACTTCGAGATCGATCGGCTCCCCCGAAGTCGGGCCGCATTTCCCGCCAAGTCGCACATCAAGGATCGCCCCAACGCCGGCCTCTGCGCAGACCTGCGCGACGAGCGGATCCCAGAAAGCGCCGATGACGACATCACTCAGTTCACGCTCCAGCAGCGCGCGGAGGATGAACGTGCTGTCTCCCGGAGCGCCGCCGCCCGGGTTGTCGGCGAAATCGCCCAGCACGACCTGTCCGTTCGACTGACGAAGCCGATCGATGGAGTCATCGACCCCCGGGTAGTCGGGAAGCAGCGCGTGGCGTTGCTCGTAAAGCGTGGCGGCGACGTCCCGGGCCACGGTCACGGCCGCGTCTTCATCCTGATCCGCGTAGACCAGGACCCTGGTCCCAACGTCCTCCACGTCGGCCCAAGGGAAACCGTGAGCGAGGCTCATCGACAGGATTGGACCTGTTTCAGCCGCCGTCAGCCCGTCAACGATCTGGCGCATCGGCGGATCGAAAGTCGGATAAAAGCCGACCATCTTGGTGTCCAAGAGGACCGCGACCGGGGCGACCTCGCCGAGCGCAATGCGGCGGCAGAGCGCGTAGAGTTCCCGCGCGCGATCGTCGAAATCGATGTGCGGATACTCTTTGGCGATGATGATGACATCTGCCTCTGACACCATCTGCGAAGTGAGGTGACAGTGAGGATCTAACTCGACCCCTACGACGGCATTCGGAGCGATCCCGCGTACGCGCGTTATGAGATCGCCCTCACAATCGTCGTAACCCTGCGCGACCATTGCGCCGTGAAGCATCAGGACGACGATATCGACAGCACCGGCGGCGCTTAGATCGTCCAGAATTGTGTCGCGGAGACGCTCATAAACGGCGCGCACCGTCGGGCCGCCCGGCTGTGCGAAGCTCGTGATCGTCTCGACCACGTCGCATCCGTCGGCCTCGGCACAGCTACGGAAGACTTTCAGAGGCCCACCCAGCGGCGAGCTGTCGTTGAGCGACGTATCGCGTCCAATGCCATATTCCTCGAAAGCGGACAGCGCCGTCGGAAACGGTGCGAAGGTGTTGGTTTCGGTCGCGAGACCGCCGATGAAGACGCGCATGGATGCTTCCCGATCAGTCTTCCAGCGCCCGCCAGGTGGGCGCGGCGACTAGCACGGATGTGGAGCCTGGCTTTGTAGTGCTCATACGAATGGCGAACTCAGCATCGGTCAGGATCAAGCCGTTCATCCTCAGCTATGCAGAAATATCATACAGTAGTGTATATTGACTTGACCCGGATCAAAAGGGAAGACGCAATCTGCGCGAAGGAGGATGCCCATGACCGACGTCCTAACTGAAGAGATGTCGTTGCAGCCCGGTTCGCGGGGAGCAGCTCGCGTCGATCCCGCCGAACTAGATAAGCTGCTCGATCCTTTTGACCGGACTGGTCAGCCAGGATTCGCGGTCGGAGTCAGCCTTGGAGGGGTGCCGCTATATCGCCGTGGAGTGGGCACCGCGAGTGTAGAGCTCCCGATTGCCCTGTCCCCACAAATTCGGATGCGCATCGGATCGACAACCAAGCAGTTCTGCGCCCTCGCCATCATGCTTTTGGCCGAAGACGGGCAGCTCAGTATCGAGGATACGCCGCGTAAGTATGTCCCGGAGCTGCCGGATTGGGCGGATGAGTTCACCATCCGCCAGCTCCTCTCCCACACGAGCGGAATGCGGGACAGCTTCGATCTTCTGTTTCAGACATGCGGACCCGGAATAGTGACGCCGCCCGACACACCGCTGAAGATGCTGCTCGATTTCGATGACCTGAATTACACGCCGGGAGCCAGCTGGCGCTACAACAATAGCGGCTATGTCCTGCTCAGCGAGATCGTTGAACGCGTAAGCGGACAGACTTTCGGTGATTTCCTCCGCACCCGCATCCTCGAGCCCGTTGGAATGTACCAAAGCCTCCTCCGCCCCCTCGACACGGACATGTTGTCGAACAGCGCCTCGCTTCACTCGCCCCTGCCGGGTGGCGGTTGGTCGAGGGGCGTGTTCGGCGTCCCACTCCGCGGCGAAGGGGGCCTGGTGTCGACCGTTGACGACATGCTCCAGTGGCTCAGGCACATGTCTGACCCAGTGGTCGGCAGCCATGACAGCTGGCAGCAGATGCGCACGGCCTGCTCCACCCACGGCTATGGGTTCGGACTGTTCATGCAGAAGCATCGTGGTCTCGACACGGTACATCACGCCGGCGCAGTCGCGGGCGGAAGCAGTCAGGCGCTCAAAGTTGTCGACTACGACCTCGACATTGTCGTGCTGAACAATAACGGCCTGAACGTCCTGGCGATGTACCAGCTCGTGGACGCCATCATCGACGCGTGCGTGCCAGGCCTGCCTCCCATTCCGGCGGATAGCGGAGCAACCCCGTTAGGTGGGACTTTCTACTCAAAGGCCACTGGGCGCGTGATGGCCCTCATCCCGCACGAGGGAGCTCAACTGGTGAACCTTTCCGGAATGATGCTGCCGACCAACCGGGACTCGGACGGCGGGATCACGGTCCAGATTGTTCCTACTGACCTTGTCATTCGCCCAGACACCGAAGGGTCCAGGCTGGAAGTTCGTGAGTTTGGATCCGACGATATACTTGACCGAATAGAGCCTTCACCGGGCGAATCTCTCGACGAGTGGGTCGGCGACTACAGCATCGTTCCCGGAAAGATTTCGGCTGCCTTGTCCCGTAGCGGCGACGGGTTCCAACTCAGTCTCGTTAACGGCCTGGGATCTCTGACCTATCCTCTTGTGCCCTTGGGCCCGCGACTCTGGCAAATGGTGTCGCCAGTGCCGATGCCGCTAGGTGGGACTCTGGAATTCGAAGAAGGAGCATTCCTGTTCTCAACCGCTAGCACCACACGCCTGCGGTTTCATCGTTCCTAATGCTTTACGGAATGCCGTCCCGGTCTTTGCCCATCGAAGGAATTGCAGATGGCGAATAAGCGAGAGCCCTGGCAGACCCGCTGGGGATTTGGCGAACCAGACACCCCGGGCGAGGATGACGCCAAGCTATGCCCACATTGCGGATCAGATCTCGGCGATCCTTCAAACAAATGTCACAACTGCCAATCCCGGCGATCACCTGACTGAACCTGCGAGCGGTTTGAAAGACCTGTTAGCAATCTCCTCGCCAGATAAATCAGTAGATTGCGTCCGCTTTGCATCGAAAACAGACACTGTGCTGACCTTGGGAAACTGCCCTGCTTGGCGCTCTTGTGTCTGCACTGGACCGGGTCAATACAGCGGATCGCGACGGTAGCTGGGCTGGCAGCTTGTCGAGGGGGATTTGAGATGGCGCTATCGATTTCGCGCTGGGCCAAGGAACTCGTTAGCAAGGCCGCTGTGGGTGCGGCGGGACTGATTGCAGTTATTTCGCTTCCGCTGCTCGCGCAAACGCGAACTCCGCAGCCGCTGTCCCCCGTTGCCGAGACGGCGAGGCCAGACGTCGCCGTTCCTACAAGCGAACCGTCGCTGCCTACGGGCCGGTCGTTAACCGCCGACGACGTCAATGCCTGGCTTGACGGCTACATGCCCTATGCACTCGGCAAGGGTCAGATCCCGGGCGCCGTTGTCGTGGTCGTCAAGGACGGCCAGATCCTTACTCAGCGCGGATACGGCTTCTCTGACGTTGCCAAACAGAAGCCGGTCGACCCGCGCATCACCCTGTTTCGGCCCGGATCGATCTCCAAACTGTTCACCTGGACCGCGGTCATGCAGCAGGTCGAGCAGGGCAAGATCGACCTCGATGCGGACGTCAACAAGTACCTCGACTTCAAGATCCCGCCCTATCAGGGCAAGCCAATCACGATGCGCAATATCATGACGCATACGTCGGGCTTCGAAGAGCAGATCAAAGACCTGATCGTGACCGATGAAAAACAGTATGTTCCGTACGAGAAGCTGCTGAAACGCTGGGTGCCGCACCGCATCTATGCGCCGGGTGAAGTGCCGGCCTATTCCAATTATGCCACCTCGCTTGCCGGCTACATCGTGCAGCGCGTCTCGGGCGAGCAGTTCGATGCCTATGTAGAGCGGCACATCCTTGCGCCCCTGGGAATGACGCATTCCACCTTCCGCCAGCCCGTGCCGGCCAATCTGAGGCCATTCGTTTCGGAGGGTTATGTTCCTGGGCAGGACAAGCCCTACGGCTACGAATATGTCAGTTCGGCTCCAGCGGGCGCCCTTTCGGCAACCGGCGAGGATATGGGCCGCTTCATGATCGCCCATCTGCAGAACGGCGCAGGTCTCCTGAAGCCGGAGACGGCGCAGCTAATGCATTCGCCCGCCAACCGGTCGATTCAAGGGCTCCACGGCATGTGCCTTGGCTTTTACGAGGACGATATCAACGGGCGCCGGATCATCGCGCACGCCGGCGATACGAGCGCCTTCCACAGCGACCTTAACCTGTTCCTCAACGAGGGCGTGGGCATCTACATCTCCATGAACAGCCCGGGCAAGGAGGCTTCCGCCTATTCCGTGCGCGGCACTCTCCTCCAGGAGTTCGCGGACCGATACTTCCCCGCTGCGAAACCCAAGCCGCAGGCGCTCGATAGCAAGACGGCTCGCGAGAATGCCGAGAAGTTGGCGGGCACCTGGACGAGCTCGCGCCGGATAGATTCGAGCTTCCTCTCGGTCGCCAATCTGTTCAGCCAAAACAAGATCAGCGTGGGCAAGGACGGCCAATTGATTGCGCCCGTCGCCGACATCCTCCAGGCGAGACCATCAAAGTGGATCGCGGTAGGGCCTATGCTTTGGCGCGACGCCTACAGCCATGAACTGCTCGGCGCGAAGCTGTCGGACGGAAAGGTCACGCAGATCAGCGTCAGCACCATCGCGCCGTTCACGGTCTTGCTGCCGACGCCCTGGTACCTGAATTCGGCCTGGCTACTGCCTCTCCTGTATCTAAGCCTTGCAGTGCTTGTGATCACCATGCTGCTATGGCCGACCCGAGCGATCGTCCGTCGGCGCTTCGGCGCCACGCTGGCGCTCGAAGGCCGCGACCTTCGCGCGTTCCGGTGGAGCCGCATCTCGGCGGTCGCGATCATTGCCGTTCTGATCAGTTGGTTCATCACCGTGTCCCTGATCTTCAAGGACATGGATCTCAGCGCGCTTATTCTGTTGATGGGATTCCTCAGCCTGGTCGCCTTTGTAGGCGGTTTCCTGGCAATGCTCTGGTATGCCTTGAGGGTCTGGCAGAGCGGCGCGCGCTGGCCGGCCAAGGTGTGGAGCATCGCGCTGGTGATTGCCTCCGCGACTGTCCTTCACATCGCGATCAACTTTCACCTGATCGGCTTCAGAACGAACTTCTGATCGGCGTATACTCCGCTGATGTCCTGATCTCGAACCTAGCGATCGGCTCTATCTTGGCTCTCGACCGCAGCGGTTTTGATAGGACCCAATCATAACCGCCGGTAAATAAGTCGCGGCATTCGCGATGACCGCTTTGGGTCGAAAGCTACCGCTAAGAAGGGTTTCGAAACGCGGCGAAGCTCCCATAGCTCGCGACTAGGAAGGGCACGACATAGGTGAGCCCAAGCTTCCAAATGACCGGCCACTTGCCTGAGAGCATCTCGGGACCTTGGTTTATGAGATTGAGCGCTGTCCCGACAACAAGCGCGACCATGAGCGAGCGCCTGAGGGAGTTGCCGGTCAGAGTGCGCCTTGCAGCTTCGCGAACTTCCATGCGCGACCTGATAGGTCCGGCGCGTGCGACCGCAATGGCCGTCAGCCCGCTCTAGGCTTCAAGGTTGAACTGTCTGCGAAGAGATGACAGCTTCGATTTCGTTTGAGGCAACGACTGGGAGGGGCAGTGCGGCGCTTATCTTTCGGCTTGATCGCCGCGATCGCAGTAGCATCGGCAAGCCCTGCAACAGCTAATACTGACGCAAGAGACGGGACACTTCTCGGCTCACGACCGTGTCCCTCGAACTCCGTGAGGAGCTACGAAGACTACCTAAGATCTGTGGGCGCAGAGTTGGACAGTGAAGCAGCGTACGCTCGGCAAGAGAGCAAGGACATGCCGAGGATTAGCGAAGCGCGCCTTGTAGCTTCGCTACCCACCCGCGAAGAGGTCGAGGAGCACCTCGCATTTCGGGGTTTCGAGTGCCGGGTCATCACCTACGCGAGTGGGGGGCTGAAGATTGCCGGCCTCCTCTGGAAGCCGATCGATACGACCGGAAAGAAGCATCCGCTCATTATCGCCTTGAGGGGCGGCAATAATAAATTCGGACCCATGGAGCCTTGGCGGTACTGGGGCTGGCACGATTTTCTCAAAGCCGGCTACGTCGTGCTTTCCTCTCAATACCGTGGCGGTCCTGGAAGCGAGGGCAGCGACACCTTTGGCAGTGAAGCAGATCTAAACGATGTCCCGAACCTGATCCCACTGGCGAAGAGCTTGGGCTACGTGGACACGGATCAAGTCTTTGCTCACGGCGGCTCTCGCGGCGGTATGGAACTGTATATGCTCGCGCACACGGGCCTTCCGTTAATTGCGATGGCCATCCGTGCCGGCCTGGCCGATATTCGAAGGGCTTTTGAGGCAAGACCTAAAGGCCTCGGCTCGCTGACCGAGATGATGACCGATTACTCGGCTGATCCCGATGCCGCCTTGGACCGTCGATCTGCCGTCAAATGGGCGTCTGAACTGAAGGTGCCGACGATCATCTTTCACGGCACAGATGATTGGCGGCTATCTCCACAAGACTCCCTAGACGTGGCCAATGAATTGCAGCGGGCGCACATCCCTTACGAGTTACACCTCTACGAGGCGGACACCCATGCAATCGACCTAAACCAGGCTGACATGATCAAGCATACACTCGCTTTCTTCGAGAGTAGGCAAACGCGCTAACGCCTTTGCTATGTCTGCTTTGGGTGGAAGGCGGACGTTCCCTCGGCGGCTGCCACTTTCGCATTGTCAGGCCATTTGCTCGGCCAGTATCGCTTCGACATGGCGCAACTTATCCGGGTTGCGTACGATGTAGAGCGCGGTGATCTTTCCGCCGCGGACTTCGAGCGCCGTGGTCTGCAGCACCTCTCCTCGATCGATGCTAACGAAGCCGGGCAGGCCATCGATCATCACGTTGCGTAGCAGTTGCGGCCGATACGCAGCCTTTCGCGCCAGCCCTTGAAAAAGGCGCAGGACCCGGTCAATTCCGCGGACGACGTTGCGGAAGGCAAGGACCTTGCCGCCCCCGTCGGAAAAGACAGCGACCTCGTCGGCAAGGATACCGCTCAACATCTTGATGTCGCCTTTAGTGCTGGCCTCATGGAAGGCCCGCACGAGTTCCGACGCGCTTTGCGGCGAAAGCGTAAAGCGCGGTCGCGCCTCGCGGACGTGGCGGCGGGCGCGGGATGCGAGCTGTCGAACCGCTGCAGGCTCGCGTTCCAGCGTAGCCGCGACTTCGTTCAGCGGTGTTTCGAAGATGTCATGCAGCAGGAAAGCGGCGCGCTCGAGGGGGGAGAGCCTCTCCATGGCCATCATGAGCGTCAGGGTAACGTCGTCCGCGATGGCCTCCTCGCCGGCTTGCTGCAACAGCGGCTCCGGCAACCAGGCGCCGACATATTCCTCGCGCCGCGCCCGCGCCGATTTCAGCTGGTCGAGGCACAAGCGGGTCACGATCCGGGTGAGATAAGCCGCCGGCAAGTCGACTCCGCCGCTTATTGCTGCCCAGCGCGGCCAGGCATCCTGCACCACATCCTCGGCCTCGCTCAGCGTCCCTAGCATGCGGTAAGCGAGGCGCAGCAACCGCGGCCGCTGCGCCTCGAAATCGGCTAGGCGCTGGTCAGGCGGCATCAGCGCGCATCGCTGCACCACGCGGCGGATGAGCGACGTGGAAGCCGACCTGAAGCCGATTCCAGACGTTGATCGCGCCAATGGCGAAGGTCAGCTGCACTCGCTCTTGATCACTGAAATGTTCGGCGAGCGCATTGTACTCGTCATCGGGTGCGCCTTCATTTGCGACACGGGTCAGGACTTCAGTCCACGCAAGCGCCGCTCGCTCGCGTTCGGAAAAGAGGTACGAGTCCCGCCAGGCATTCAGCAGATACAGCTTCATCTCGTCCACTCCGCGCTTACGCAAGTCGCTGGTGTGCATGTAAATGCAAAAGGCGCAGCCGTTCATCTGGGACGCGCGTAACTTCACAAGTTCCAGCAATTCCGGATCGATCGCTTGGGCCAGCGCTTGCTCGAGCGCGACCATTGCCTTGAAGCCGGCGGGGAACAGTGCAGACGGGTTGTCGAGGCGAGGGGTCATCAGGGGTCTCCTTGTAACGAGCATCGAAGCGCTCGGAACAATGACGAGACAGGCCCGACCGGTGTGACATCGGTTCGGGAAATGTTGAAAGAAGCATTCTCACATCAGGTGCCAGCAATGTCGGCAATGGGTCGAAAGCTGCCACAAGACACTTAGATGGACAGGGGGTGTCGAAATCCTTGAAATCTTTGGACCGGAGAGCGGTCCAAGACGGCGGCTTAAACGCTAACTGGAGATTTTCCCCTCGCGCGCGCCCGCGCGTACGGGGCATCCAATTACCGGGAAAAAACTGGTTTAGCGTTGAAACGGCGGACTGGAGCCGCTCTCCGCTTCGAAGGGCGCAGGGATCCGGACACCCCCTCCCCTCTATTCTTCACTATTTTATTCCGCCGAAGCGGAGCCGAGCGGCTCGGCCGATGTTCTCGGTCGTGCCACATCGCTTACCCCAGAGCTCGCCGCCATCCTGGCGCTTGCTGATGCGATGCGCGGCCCTTGCATGGGTGTCCGCGCCTTTCAGCAGGTAGTGCAACGCACCTGTTAGCGCCCGTTTATACAGGTCGGTCGTGGCTTGATTAAATGCGAGCTTGTGGCTCCCGCCGATCGGCCGGCTCTTATAGACACCCCTTTTCCAAGCGGCCCCGATCTTCTTGAACCAGCCTCGCTGCATGCGCGTAAACGAGCCTAAGACAGGCGGAGGGATGCTGAGCAGGATATGCACGTGCTCGCCTTTGGTGGAGCCTGCCTCACGCACCCACACCGCTGTTATGCCGGTGTTATAACACCGGAGCCAATCGCCCATGAGCTTCAGCAGTTGGCCCGTGGCTTTGACTGGGTCGCAGATGCCCGCCGCATCGAAGTGGACCGTCAGCATCCGGTTCAAGGGCTTGCCGATGCCGATTGCATGCTCGGCAGCGAGCAGCAGGTTCTCGCAGTCCCTCAACCGTAAGGCGGTGGAGCGGCGTCCCTTTCGATAGGGCCGAGCAGAGCCATGCAGCGCACCCTTACTATTACTGTAAATTGCAACGACCGTGCCAAGCGGTCGGCTGGACCAGTCAGCTTGATTTTTTGATTGTTTTTCAAAGCTGTTGCTGCGCGCCGGAGGTGCCCCGTTGGCATGCGCGCGTAATGCTTTCGAAACTCTGGAGCGAGCGGGGGAAAAAGCGGCTGTACGAGGCACCCGGACACCTGACGGCTCGCGCTTGGCTAGTGGCCATTCGCAAGTTTTGAATGCTGTGAGATGACGGCCGGATCGACTGTATCTTGGCTGTTGAAACAGCCATGCCGCAGATACGCGCTCGCGTGCGCGCGTCACCTGCGCAACCGACCCGGGCCGCCGTCGTTAAGGCTAGGCTGCCATCGACCCACGAGTGGCGCGAACGTGCTCAGCCATGGCGCTCAGCGCTTCAGCCAGTTCTTCCACGCGCTCGATGGGAACGATGCAGCCATTGGCATCACGCCAACCGCCGCACGGCTTCCAGTCACCGCTCTGTCGATCCTGGTAATGCGCCCAGATCGAAAGCCGTGGCTCGCCGCGAAACTCTGACAAGGCGATCCGCCACAGCTTGTCCCGATAGATGACCTCGAAGGCTGCACTGCTCATGCTGCCCTCCCGAGGTCCGGCGTGCCGTCGTTAAAACCAATTGTCGGCGCTAAGAACGCGTCCAAATGGTCATTGGCTGCCTCAGGTGCCAATTCGACGTCGCGCCCGTCCTTGGCTGATTTTGTGGCCCTTACGGGCAACGGGCGAACGGGATGCAGCGGACAGTTGCTCGATGAGCAGCCCTGGACCTGTTCTCGCCAAGCACCATTGCCGTTGCCGGGGTCGTACAGGCAGCTCTTGCACATGGCGTTGATCGCAGCTCGAAGCGAGGGGCGACTCATATGGCACCTCCCCGCCGTTCGAACGTGCTAGCGTCACGTCCGGGTTCCGGGCTATGGAGCACTGTCGACTTTCCTGAGGCGACATCACCGGCCTTCGGAGCGGCGGCAACCGCTTCGGAGGCCATTTGCTTTTCGGCATTCATCCGGCAGTCCCTCCGCTTGCAATTGCGCGAACGCTGTCGGCGCGGACCAGCCGCCGCCGCCCGATATTCACCGTTAGCAATCGGCCTTCGCTGATCAGCTGATAGGTCTTCGACCGGCCGATGCTGAGTGTCTCGGCTGCCTTGTCGATTGAGATAAGGATAGGCTCGTCCATACTCGTCCTTCCATTGCTGAGTGCACGTGTCGGTGCGCGTTGAAGATGGAGCACAACTGGCCACCCTCCAACGAGAACAATTGTACGTCAGACATCATCAGCTGTGGATAGAATGTGGGCCCTTAGCGGTCTGCGTGAGAGGCCGTCACTCAGAATGCACAGACCGGGACATCCACAGAATAATTAGCCGGAAAATCGCCTGCCGGAATCGCAGTTCTTCATATTGAAACTCGTTGCTGACGAGACGGCCTAGGCTGAGGCAAGCCTCACGACGGTCGCGTTCGATGCCGAACAGAAGGCGGCCCAACTGTCCATCAGCTTGCGGCGTTTTTCGAGAAAGTTAGTCCGCCGATATGCCGCTTCGACCTTGTTCGGAATTGCATGTGCCAAGGCGGCCTCTGCAACTTCTCCGGAGAAGCTGGTTTCCTCCGCGCACCAGTCACGGAACGATGACCGGAACCCGTGGACCGTGGCGTCCACCTTCATGTCGCGAAGGATCTTCAACAGGGTCATGTCGCTGAGCGGGCGCCCCCGTTTCGCACTCGGAAACACGAGGTCTGTCCCACCTGTTCGAAACTCTGTGGCGCGCTTGAACACGCTCAGCGCCGCTTCTGACAATGGCACAATATGGGTCTTGCCTGCCTTCATGCGCTCAGCCGGAACGGTCCATGTCGCCTTGTCCATGTCGATCTCGCTCCAACGCGCCAACCGCACCTCGCCGGAGCGGGCAGCTGTCAGGATCAGCGCTTCAAGCGCCAGCCGCCCAACGCTGACCCGCTCACGCAGCTTGGCGAGGAAGGGTGGAACATCGGCATAGGGCAGCGCCTCGAAGCGACCGGACTTGCGCGGCTGCTTGGGAAGAGCCTTGTTCACCGCTGACATCACGAATGGCTCGCGCCAGCCCTTTCCGTGGGCGTAGTCCATCACGGTGCCGATGCGTTGCCGCACGCGCCGCGCAGTCTCGGGCTTTGTGAGCCAGATGTCCGCTAGAAGGTCTCGCACGTGACCAGTCGTCACGGCATCGACCCGAAGAGGCCCAATTGTAGGGAACGCATAGGTCTTCAATGTGGAGAGCCACTGAGCGCCATGCTTGCCGTTGCGCCACCCGCGCTTGTGCTCTTCGTGCACGGTCCCGGCCGCCTCAGCAAAGGTGGGCGTCCTGCTAACGGTGCGCCGCGCGGCAACGGGTCCAGCCCAAGCCGCAACTTCTTCCTGTAGTCTCGCGCCAGGTCGCGGGCTTCCGACAGCCCGATATCCTTGAAGGAGCCAAGGCCGTAGTCGCGGCGCTTGCCGCCTGCCTGGAGCCGAACCACCCAGCTTTTTGATCCGCTGGGTTTCACTTCCAGCATCAAACCGTCGCCGTCCATGTAGCGGCCAGGTGCAGTCAGGCTCTTTACTTGGATCGGATTGAGCTTCCCCATTGCCGCGGCTCCGTCATCCCAACGTCTCTCCCCACACTTTGCGTCGGATGCCTACAACTGTCAATGGACGCCGGCAAACGACGCTCCGCGTCTTCCTCTTGATAAATCTTGATTGTTTTCATGTCCGCGAACATCAGCGAATAAGTAGTTGGCGGAGCGGGAGGGATTCGAACCCTCGATACGGTTTTGCCGTATACTCACTTTCCAGGCGAGCGCCTTCGACCACTCGGCCACCGCTCCGCATTCGCTGGAAGGCCGCCCCTGTAGGCAAGGCTGAGCGCTCTAGCAACCTTGCCGCGCTCGCCCGTCAGCCCCTATGCCGCGAACATGCGGCCGTTCGGACCCCCGCCCTCCGCCGAGGAGATGGAAGCACTGGCGCGGCGCGCCCTTTCCGCGCTGCCCGAGCCCTTCGCCGAACACCTCAACGACGTCGTACTTCTCATTGAGGATTTCGCCGATGATGAGACCCTCGACACGATGGGCATCGAGGATCCGTTCGACCTGACCGGCATCTACGAGGGGATCCCGATTACCGAGCGCAGCGTCGATCACAGCGGCACCCTGCCCGACCGCATTCGTCTCTTCCGACGTCCGATCCTGGACGAATGGGCCGGAAGCGAGGACACGCTCGAACATCTGATCGCGCACGTCCTGGTACATGAGGTCGGGCACCATTTCGGCCTATCGGACGAGGACATGCACGCGCTCGAGGAAGCCGTGGAGTGAGTTCGCTCCTGCGGTTCGAAGGCGTGACGTGCCGGCGCGGCGGACGCATCCTGTTCGAAGATCTTGATCTGGAGCTTCGGCAGGGAGAGGCGCTGCATCTTTCAGGACCCAACGGCAGCGGCAAGTCGAGCCTGTTACGCCTCGCCGCCGGTCTGCTCCATGCGGAGAACGGTGGAGTTCATCGCGGTAGCGTCGCGCTTGCAGACGAGCATTTGGCGCTCGACCGCGAGTTGCCGCTGGCCCGGGCGCTCAGCTTCTGGAGCGGGCAAGTGGATGAGGCGATCGACGCCATGGGCCTGCGCCGGCTCGAGGCGGTCCCCGTGCGCCTCCTGTCCACCGGCCAAGCCATGCGCGCGACACTGGCTAGGGTAGCCGCGTCAGACGCTGCGTTGTGGCTTCTCGATGAGCCGCTCAATGGCCTGGATGCGGACGGCGTCGAAAGGCTCGACGCGCTCGTTGCCGCGCATCTGGAGCGGGGAGGCGCAGTCCTCGCGGCCTCACATGGACCGCTCGGCGGGACCTGGTCCCGGATGGAGCTCAGCGCTTGATCGGAAAGCTGATCGCCCGCGACGTTCGGCGCGCGATCGGCGGTGCGGCGTGGCTGCCCGTCGGCTTCTTCCTCGTCGTCGCGACGCTCGTGCCGTTCGCGGTGGGTCCTGACGCCCGCCTGCTGGAACGCATTGCAGCCGGTGGTCTGTGGATCGCGGCGCTGACAGCGGCTCTCCTGCCGATCGAACGCCTCGTCGAGCCGGACAGGGCCAATGGAACGCTGGACCAACTCACCATCCACGGCGTCTCTGAAGAAGCGGTCGGCGCAGCCAAGGTGGTGGCGCACTGGCTGACCTTCGGGCCGCTCCTTCTCGTTGCTGCTTTGCCTGGATCCTTCATCCTCGGAATCGCGCCGGGCGCATTGGGGCGAACGCTGATTGCATTCGCCGTCGGCACGCCAGGGCTGGCCGCGCTGGCAGTCATGGTTGCCGCGTTGACAGCGGGACTTCCCCGCGCGGGCGCGTTGGCCGGTGTCCTGCTGCTGCCGCTGGCGGTTCCGCTCCTGATCTTCGGAGCCGCCGCGGCCGGCGACGCGACGTCCGGCGCGCTGCTCCTCGAAGCGGCGATTTCGCTTTTGCTGGTCGCCCTATCGCCCTTCGTCGTGGGCGCCGCGATCCGGGCGTCGAGGACCTAGCGCGACCAGCGCGCGAAGATTGCCGTCGGCAGCAGCAGCCCGCGCGCTTCCTCGCGTACGGCCATCTCACCGAGCTCCACCTTGCCACCGAGGTCCGAGAGCATCTGTTTGACCAACTCACCGATCGCGAGCGCGGACATCCGGACGGCATAGACGGTCAGCACGAGGAAGCGGCTATTCTCGTCGAGCAGCCTTCGACAATCCGCGAGCAGCGGCGCCAGATTTTCCTCCAGCCGCCACACCTCGCCGGTCGGCCCGCGTCCGAACTTCGGCGGATCGAGCAGGATACCGTCGTACCGCCGCTCGCGCCGCACCTCACGCGCGGTGAACTTGCTCGCATCATCCACGATCCAGCGGATGGGCTTGTCCGCGAGGCCTGAAAGCACGGCGTTCTCCTTGCCCTGCTCGACCGATTTCTTCGAGGCGTCGACATGGACCATGCGCGCGCCCGCTTCGCTGAGAAGGAGCGTTCCGACGCCGGTGTACCCGAACAGGTTGAGCACGTCGGCGTCGGTGGCGCGTTCCCGCATCCAGTCCCACTGCGGAGCCATGTCCGGGAAGAAGCCAAGGTGACGAAACGGAGTGAGCGATGCGTTGAAGCGGACCTTCCCTCGCGACAACTCCCATTGCCTCGGCACGGGGCGATGCTGGACCCAGCGCCCGCCGCCCTCTTCGTCCGATCCGGGAACGAAGGTCGCGTCGGCAGCCCAACTTTCCCTTGACGGGGCCCACATGGCCTGCGGTTCGGGCCGGACTACCGTGTGGGGGCCGTAGCGTTCGAGCTTCTCGCCGTTGCCGCTATCGATCAGGCCCCAGTCGCTCCAGGGCTCGGCGACCAGCGTTTCGAGGTTGCTCACGCGACTGCCGCCAGGCGCGCTCCCACCGAAGCGATGGCGATGCGGCCGTCCAGCAGCGATGCACCTGCGGCCTTCGCTGCTTCCGCATCCACGGCTCGAAGGTCGGCAAGCAGCTCTTCCAGCGGCACGATGCGGCCGAACACCTCGACCGAACGCGCCATCTGGTCCGCGCGTCCCTGAGGCGTTTCCATCGCCATCAGCATGCCGGCTTCCATCTGGGCGCGGGCGCGGCGTACCTCGACCTCGTCGAGGGTCTCGATAGCCTCGGCCAGGACGTTGCGCGCAAGGTTCATCGACTCCGCTGCCCGGGCGCGATCCGCGGCACAGCCGATCGTGACCATGCCCGTGTCGGCATAAGCCTGCTGCCAGGCGCCGACCGAATAGGCCATTCCGCGTTCCTCGCGCAGTTCCTGGAACAGCCGTGAGGATGTCCCGCCGCCCAAAGCCTGAACGAAGGTCGACAGCGCGGACATGCGCGGGTCGGACGCCTGCATTCCAGGCAGGCCAAGGCACCAGTGCGCCTGTTCCGACTGGCGGCGGTCGTTGCGCACTCCGCCGGTGAAATGAGCCGTTCCAATCGGCGTGCCGGATCTGTCTTCCATGTCGCCGAACAGGTGCTCCGCGAGCTTCAGCAACTCGTCGGCGTCCACCTTGCCGCTGGCGGCAAAGATCAGGCGCGACGGCACCAGCTCTCCAGCCATCCAGGCTACGCAGTCCTCGCGCGTGATCGCCTGAAGGCCTTCTTCGCGGCCGAGCACGGAGCGGCCGAGCGGCTGGTCCTTGAACGCCGCCTCGAAAAGGTGGTCGTGGACGAGATCGTCCGGGGAATCGAACGTCTCGCCAATCTCGGAAAGGATGACGTCCTTCTCACGCTCGAGATGGGTCTCGTCGAGGTGCGGCTCGCGGACCAAGTCGGCGATCAGCTCGGCAAGCAGAGCGGTGTCGCGGCCGAGCACGCGGCCGTGAAAAGTCGTCTGGTCGCGCGAGGTCCAGGCGTTCATGAAGCCGCCGACGTCCTCGATCGCTTCGGCAAGCTCGCGCGTGTTGCGCTTCCCGGCGCCCTTGAAAACCATGTGCTCGACAAGGTGGGCGAGACCACACAGATGCTCGGGTTCGGAACGCGAACCCACCATGGCGTAAAGGCCGAGCGACGCGCTCTCCGCGCCGGCGAGCGGATCGACGGCGACGGTCAGGCCATTGCCCAGGCGATGCATCACAGCGCTCACGCCCTCGTCTGCTCCTCTTTCTTCCACCTCAGCCGCAACGCCAGCACATAGATGATCGCCGCGATGGCGGCGAATGCGAACCACTGGATGGCATAGGACATGTGGTTGTTCGGTACGGAGCTGAGCGAGGGGGGTGCTACCGTCTCCAGTCCTGGCGGCGCGCTGCCCGCGACCAGCCGCATGCGCGATCGCGAATCCGGCGCGATGATCCCGCTCACCGGCCCGCCGCTCCAATTCACGGCCGCATTCGGATTCTTCGACCAGCCGACGGCGACGCTCATCCCAGGCCCTTCGGCGCCGGTTGTGCAGTCGACGATGTGGACGTAGCCGGGCTCGCCCGAGACGCCCTCGCCCGCGACGGTGCGCTTGCCGACCGGTCGCAGGCAGACGCCGGTCGCATGTCGGAACAAGGGCAACTGGTCGTCGGCCACGGGAAGCGTCGGCCACGCGATCGGCGGAAGCTTCTCGGCCTGCGCATAGCGGGCGATCAGGCTGTCCTTCCACTTAGCGCGCTGCAGCTGCCAGACACCGAGGCCGATCATCACCGCGATGGCGCCGATGACGAGGATCGTCGGAATGAGGGGGATACGCTTGCTCATGACGCGATCCTGCCTTCCGCCGCGCGGTGGCGATACTCTTGCGCGATCAGCCATGCCTTACCCGAGCGAAGGCCGCCGATGGTAAGGGCGAGGCCGACCGGCAGCCAGACGAGATGTACCCACCAAGGTGGCGAGGCAACCTGATCCACCACAACGGCCAGCACGGTGAGCACCGCGCCGACGATCAGGATCAGGAAAGCGGCTGGTCCGTCGCCGACGTTGAAGCTGTCGAAGTCGAGGCCGCACGCATTGCAGCGCGGCGCGAAACGAACCCAGCCGGCAAAGAGACGGCCCTGCCCGCACCGCGGGCAGAGGCCTTTGAGGGCAGCGACAAGAGGCGTGGGCTCTTTCACCCCGCCCAGGCCCGTCACCCGGCGTGCGGCGCGCCCCAGCCGCCCCACACGTAGATGGAGACGAACAGGAAGAGCCATACGACGTCGACGAAATGCCAGTACCAGGCGGCCGCTTCGAAGCCGAAGTGCTGCTTCGGCGTGAAGTCGCCCTTCCATGCGCGGATCAGGCAGACCGTCAGGAAGATGGTGCCGACAATCACGTGGAAGCCGTGGAAGCCGGTCGCCATGAAGAAGGTCGAACCGTAGATGGTGCCGCCGTTCGCCTGCTTGAACGCGAAGGGCGCGTGCATGTACTCGTACGCCTGGATGCTGGTGAACAGCACGCCGAGGAGCACGGTCATCAGCAGGCCGAGCTTCAGCCCTTCGCGATCACCGTGGATTAGCGAGTGGTGCGCGTAGGTCACCGTCGTGCCGGAGCACAGCAGGATCAAGGTGTTGAGCAGCGGGAAGCCGAACGGGTCGAGCACGTTCTGGCCCTTGGGCGGCCAGACTCCGCCGATCACTTCGGCGCTCGACGGGAACAACGACGCATCGAAATAGGCCCAGAACCAGGCGAGGAAGAACATCACCTCTGAGGCGATGAACAGGATCATGCCGTAGCGCAGATGAAGTTGAACGACCGGCGTGTGATACCCCTGGTGCGCTTCCTTGATCGTGTTGCCCCACCAACTGGCCATCGTAATGAGGACACCGATCAGGCCTGCGATGCAGACGAACGGTCCGAACCGGTTGTCGTGAAGCCACATCACCAGCCCGCCGAAGAGAGCGAACGCGGAGAAGGAGCCGATCAGCGGCCAGGGATCCGGATCTACGAGATGATAATCGTGGTTCTTCGTTGCGGCCATGCGCGGGGCTTTCCTCGTCTCGTTTGAATCGGCCTCTAGCGAGCCGTTGCGGGAGTTTCCACTGGGTAAAATGTATAGCTTAGAGTGATCTCGTCGATGTCCTTCGTATCCGGGTCATCCTTGATCTTCGGATCGACGTAAAACACGACGGGCATGTCGACGGATTGGCCGCCCTTCAGCGTCTGTTCGGTGAAGCAGAAGCACTCGATTTTCGAGAAGTAGGGGCCGGCCGTTTCCGGCGTCACGTTGAATACCGCCTGGCCCGTCGTGGTCCGCGCAGTCAGGTTCGTTGCACGATACAGGATCTGGGTCCGCGCACCCGGCGCGATCCGCACGGTTTCCTGGACCGGCTCGAACTTCCACGGCAGCGCGGCATTGATGTTGGCGTCGAAGCGGACACCGATCTGGCCCGCGACGGCGCCCGGCGCTCTTTCGGCCCGCAGCGGAGTGCCGTCGAAGCCGGTGAGCTGGCAGAAGGCGCGGTAGAGCGGGACGGCTGCGAAGGCCAAAGCCAGCATGCACGCTGCCACCAGCGCCATCATCCGCGCGGTGCGGACGTTGCGGCTTGCGACGGCCGTCACCTGTGCAGCCCGATTTTGGCGACCGTGATCAGGAACAGCAGGATCACGAACGCGCCGAGAAGCCAGGCCATCAGCCGCGCACGTTCGCGCTGCCGCTTGAGCAGTTCGTCTTCCGGCATCGGGTTCATGCGGCCATCCAGCGATCGAGGACAAGCGCTGCGAACAGCGCGAAAAGATAGAGGATGGAGAAAGCGAACAGGCGCCGCTCCGGCTTCATCCCGCTCGGCTCCGAAGCCCGATTGGCGAAGACGGCGACCGCCAGGGCGAGGAAAACGATGCTCAGGACGGCGGCTGCGATACCGTAGATCGCGCCCGTCAGGCTGAACGCCCACGGCGCCACGGCCGCGACCGCGACGGTCAGGCTATAGAGAAGGATCTGCAGCCGCGTGTTCTGGATGCCCGCGACCACCGGCAGCATCGGCACATTCGCAGCGGCGTAGTCCGACTTCACGAACAGCGACAGCGCCCAGAAATGCGGCGGCGTCCACAGGAAGATGATGGCGAACAGAAGCACGGGCAGCAGTTCGATCCGGCCCGTCGCGGCGACCCATCCGATCAGCGGCGGGAAGGCTCCGGCGGCTCCGCCGATGACGATGTTCTGGGCCGTCCGCCGCTTCAGCCAGACGGTGTAGACCAGCACATAGAAGAGGATCGAAACGGCCAGCAGCAGGGCAGCGAGATGATTAGTCGCGAGGTCCATAAGGACGACCGAGAAGACCGACAGGCCGACGCCGAAGTGCAATGCCGACTGCCGATCCATCCGCCGCGCGGGCAGCGGGCGATTGGCCGTGCGGCGCATCTTTGCGTCGAGGTCCGCTTCGTACCACTGGTTGAGCGCTCCCGCCGCGCCTGCACCCAGCGCAATGCACAGGATGGCGGTGAAGCCGAGAACGGGGGGCAGGCTTACCGGAGCCGCGAGTAGTCCGCACAGGCCGGTGAAGACCACCAGGCTCATGACGCGCGGCTTGGTCAGCGCGACGAGGTCGCGCCAGTCGGCGGGCAGGGTTGGTTGCGCGATCGAGGGAGTCATGACTCGCGCCGGGCTATAGAGGGGAGAAGCGGAGACTGGAACCCTCGGCGGCCATGGTTAGATTCGCAGAATGATGATCCGATTCGCCTTTGCGCTCAGCTTGTTGCTCGCCTCCCCCGTCGCAGCCCAGACCGCCCCGGCGGCACCGGCTCCGGCTGAAGACCAGGTCAAGGTCGCGCTCGACACCAGCGCGGGCCGCATCGTCCTCGCGCTGGACCGCGCCCATGCGCCCATCACGACCGCGAACTTCCTGAAATATGTCGATGCCGGCCGCTTCAACGGCGAGAGTTTCTACCGCGCAATGAAGTTCACTGACGGCGGCGGGATAATCCAGGGTGGCATCACCAGCGACGCCCGCAAGCTCTATCCGGCGATCAAGCACGAGCCGGTCAGCGAGACGGGCATCAGGCATGTCGCGGGGACGGTCTCGATGGCCGCCTTCTCTCCCGGCTCGGCTAAGGCCGACTTCTTCATCCTGACGACCGACATCCCGTCCTTTGACAAGAATTTCGCGGCGTTCGGCCACGTCGTCGAAGGGATGGACGTGGTGAAGTCGATCCTCGTCGCCCCGACGTCGCCGACGAAAGGCGAAGGTGTAATGCGCGGCCAGATGCTCGACCCGGTGGTGAAGATCACGAAGGCGACGCGCGTCGCCGGATAGGAGCTACGCGAGTGCTGGCTGGGCCGCGGCGCGCCGACGCCGCATCGCGAAACCGACCGCGCCGAACCCAAGCAGCATCATCGCCCAGGTTGCAGGCTCCGGAACGCCGCCGCTCGTGCTTCCACTGACGTAGCTGAACGCATTCACGCCCTCGATGTTGGGCGGGTCCTGCAAGAACTGCGTACTCCCAAGAAGGTACCCCATCTGGGTGCCAGCGGTGTCCGGTAGCGCCAGGGTCAGCGTTCCCTCGGAATCGAGGAAGCTCTGGCCGTGGATAAACTCGAACCGGATTTCGCCGGATGAAGCGTCGATCAGAAGATGGATGTAAGGCGTCGGGAAGCCGCCGCCGTCCAGCGAGCTGAGGAACGTTATCACCGCGATGTCCGTGCCGAAGTTCGGCTGCGTTTCGGGGAACGTTCCCGCGCTCATCGTCCCGAAGAAGGCGTCGTACGGGCCCGCCGTGCCGGTGTTGCCCGGCGCATAGAGCGGCGCGATCACCGGTACGCCGAAGGTCGTGAAGTCGGCGTTGGCGTCCACGCCGAGCGGGATCTCCTCGCCGAACGAGACAATCCCGCGATCGTAGATGTAGGCCTGGTCCGTGAGGCCGTTGCCGAAGTCGAAGCTGAATCCCAGCGATGTCCCGGTGCATGCAACACCGATCGTGCAGGGCGTGATCTCAGTTCCGATGTCGATGAACTGCCCCTGGTCGATCACCGTACGACGGGCCGATGCAGGAGCGGCGAGAAGGCTGGCCGAAAGGGCGACAGCAGCAATCAGAGAGAGAGCACGCCGCGACATTCTCATTCCTTCCGTGAGACGTGTGCAGGGGAGCGACTCGATTGATGTAAGTTTATCATTAACCAGGAGCAGATCGAAGCCGCCTCTCCCGCAAAATCAACGCGGCGGCATGTCTTCTTCCAGTACAGTCTGCGATCGGCCGGTGCTTCCGGCGTGCAGGGACTCCGGCGTGACGATGATCACGCTCCCTGGCCGGAGCGCCGCTCCGACGTCGTATCGAAACTTTTCCGGCGCCTCGAACCGCTTCGCTTCGGACTGGTCGACTTCCATGCTTTCGCCCGCTCCAGCGAACTGCAGCTTCAGCCAGTGCCTGCCGGTGGAGTCCCACGCGCGGAGCACGTAGGCCATCGGCCTGGTCTCGCCAGTTACGCGGACGGGAGCCGACCCGATCTCGATCCCGTTGCGCATGACCACGGCTTTTCCGTCCGCGACGCTGATGACCACGGACACGATGCTGTCCTCATGCGCCGGCGAGCGCTCCGGATGCCATTCATAGGGCGCGTTGGAGAGCGGCACGGTAGGCGTGGCGGCCGCCATGGTCGCGAGCGCCGGCGCATCCGATCCACTCGGCACGGCGGGGATGCTGGTGATGACGACCGTCATGCCCATCTCGGTCGCGCCGAACAGCAAGGTCGAGAAAGCATGAGGCAACCGGATGCAGCCATGGGAGGCCGGATATCCCGGCAGTTTGCCCGCATGGAGAGCGATCCCGCTCCACGTTAGGCGCTGCATGTTGGGCATGGGCGCATTGTTGTAGGTCTTCGAATAATGCTCCTTGCGCTTCTGCAGGATGGTGAAGACGCCGGTGGGAGTCTCGTTTCCGGCCTTTCCCGATGAGATGGTCGTCGCCGCGATGGGCACGCCGTTGCGGAACAGCACCGCCCGCTGCGTCTCCAGATTGACCACGAAGAGAGCCGGCCCCGTGGGGCTGAGCTCCGGCGCCCAGACATATTCGCCGTTCTTCAGCTGGCTGCCGACGGTCAGGATCGGACGATCGCCGCGCGCGACCTCCTGCGCCGATGCGGGGGCCGTCAGAAGGGCGGCGGAAGCGGTGCAGGCCAGCACCAGGGCAAGTCTCTTCATCGGGCGATGATTGCCGCGTGCCGTGAGGGAGTCAGTCGGGGTTTTCCCGAAGACACACCGCACAAACAAAAAACGCCCCGGCGCGAACCGGGGCGTTTCTGTCTCGTATCTCGAACCGCTTACTTGATGACCGGCAGGGTCGAGAACTGGTGGAACGGCGGCGGGCTGGACAGCGTCCATTCCAGCGTGGTGGCACCCTCGCCCCATGGATTGTCCGGAGCCTTCTTGCCGGCCGCGAGCGACCAGATCAGGTTGACGAAGAAGATCGCCATGCCCGCAATCGTGACCATGTAGCCGTAGGTCGCGATCTGGTTGAAGTGCGTGAACGCCGGCGTGTAGTCCGGGATACGCCGCGGCATGCCGTCCAGCCCAAGGAAGTGCATCGGGAAGAAGACCATGTTCACGCCGACGAACATGACGAAGAAGTGCAGCTTGCCGAGAAGCTCGTTGTACATCTTCCCACTCATCTTCGGGAACCAGTAGTAGAAGCCGGCGAAGATCGCGAACACCGCGCCGAGGCTGAGCACGTAGTGGAAGTGCGCAACCACGTAGTAGGTGTCGTGCATGTAGTTATCGACGCCGCCGTTCGCGAGCACGACGCCCGTAACGCCGCCGACCGTGAACAGGAAGATGAAGCCGATCGCCCACAGCATCGGGGTCTCGAACGTCAGCGAGCCGCCCCACATCGTGGCGATCCAGCTGAAGATCTTCACGCCGGTGGGAACCGCGATGATCATCGTCGCGGCGGTGAAGTACATCTTCACTTCCATGGAGAGGCCGACGGTGAACATGTGGTGGGCCCACACGACGAAGCCGACGACGCCGATGGCGACCATCGCATAGGCCATGCCGAGGTAGCCGAAGACCGGCTTACGGCTGAAGGTCGCGATGATCTGGCTGACCATGCCGAAGCCGGGCAGGATCATGATGTACACTTCGGGGTGGCCGAAGAACCAGAACAGGTGCTGGTAGAGCACAGGGTTACCGCCGCCCGAAGGATCGAAGAAGCTGGTGCCGAAGTTGCGGTCGGTCAGCAGCATCGTGATCGCACCGGCAAGGACCGGGAGCGCGAGAAGAAGCAGGAACACCGTCACCAGGATCGACCAGACGAATAGCGGCATCTTGTGCAGCGTCATGCCCGGTGCGCGCATGTTGAAGATGGTCGTGATGAAGTTGATCGCGCCGAGGATCGAGCTCGCACCCGCAAGGTGGAGCGAGAAGATCGCCATGTCGACCGCGGGCCCCGCGGAGCCTGTCGTTGATAGCGGTGCGTAGACCGTCCAGCCGGTACCCGCGCCGAGCCCCGTTCCACCCGACACAAAGGTCGAGCCGAGGAGCAGGAGGAAGGCCGGGACGAGCAGCCAGAAGCTGATGTTGTTCATGCGCGGGAACGCCATGTCCGGCGCGCCGATCATCAGCGGAACGAACCAATTGCCGAAGCCGCCGATCATCGCCGGCATGACCATGAAGAAGACCATGATCAGGCCGTGCGCGGTGATCAGCACGTTCCAGTGGTGCGTCCATTCGTCGAAGTTCGCGGTGCCGGCGCCGATCGGCCAGGCGCGGTTAAGGACCTGGATGCCCGGCTCCATCAGCTCCCAGCGCATGATGCCGGAGATGCCGCCGCCGATGATGCCCGCGATGATCGCGAAGATCAGGTAGAGCGTGCCGATGTCCTTGTGGTTCGTCGACATGAACCAGCGGGTGAAAAAGCCCGGCTTGTGATCGGCATCGTGATGCGCGTCATGCGCCTCGTGCGACTTCAGCGGGAGGGTGTCAGCGGTCGTTGCCATTGGCTCTCGTTCCGATCGTAAGCTTTAACGCGCCGCGGGCTGAGCGGCTGCAGGTGTCGTGGTGGCAGGCGCCGCGGCCGGCGTCGGCGCAGGCGTTGCGGCGGCCGCGGGAGCTGCGGCAGGCTGCGCACCCGGCATGGTCCCGCCCTTGGCAGCGATCCACTGCGCATATTTCTCAGGTGAAACGACCTCGACGACGATGGGCATGTAGCCATGGCGCGCGCCGCAAAGCTCGGTGCACTGGCCGAAGTAGACGCCCGGACGGTCGACCTTAGCCCAGATCTGGTTCACCTGACCCGGGTTGGCGTCGATCTTGCTATAGAAGGCAGGCACCCAGAAGGCGTGGATCACGTCGTTCGAGGTAACCAGGAACTTCACCACCTTGCCGGCCGGGAGGACCATGCGCTCGTCGACCGCGAGCAGCGGCGGCCCGTCCGCGTCGGTGCGGAAGCGCTCGCCGGGCTTCACGTCCTTCTGCTCCTTGAGCAGGTTGGAGACGATCTCGAACCCGCCGTTGTCGGGATAGGAGTAGGTCCAGAACCACTGGTTGCCGGTGACCTTCACCGTCACGTCGGCCTTGGGGAAGGTGTACTGCGTGCGCAGCAGCCGCATCGACGGAATGGCGATGGCGACGAGGATGACGACAGGAACGAGCGTCCAGGCCACCTCGAGCCACGTATTGTGCGACGTGCGCGACGGCGTCGGGTTCGCTCCGCGTCGATAACGGACGATGGTCCAGCCGAGGAGCACCAGGACGAACAGGCTGATCACGGCGCAAAGCAGGAGGAGCCAGTTATTGTGGAAGCTGGCGGCCGTGCGTCCAACCTCAGTCACCTGCTCCTGGATGCCCGTGCCCGCCTTGATCGGCATACCGATGCTGCTTTCCGGCAGCGCATGGCCGACGCCCGTCTCCGTCGTCGTCACCGCAGCCGGATTGGCCTTGTCGGGAGTCGACGGGGCCGGCGCATTCGCGGCGGCCGGCGACTGCGGTCCGGGCTGAGCGGACGCGGGCTGAGCGGCCTGCGTCTGCGCAGCCGTCGGCTGGGCAGCTTGCGGAGCTTGCGCTGCTGCGGGTGTAAGGCCGGCGGCAGCGAGGGCGAGTGCCCATGCAATCAGTTTCATTTTCACCCCGGTGACTTGGGTATGGGACTGGAGCACCAGAGAGGGACCCCCTGAATCAGCGGCCTTATAGGCATGGCTTTTCGCTCTCTCAAGCGCCTCATCTACAGGTGTTGAAGGGCGTGCCCCAGCGGCCTATTCACGCGGTCGTTCAGGAAGAGGATCGCCAATGACCGACGAGGACGTGCTGGCCGAATTCAGGGCCGCGGACGCGCTGCTCGAGGGCCATTTCATCCTGTCGTCGGGCCTGCGCAGCCCCCGGTATCTGCAATGCGCGCGGCTGCTGATGGACCCCGCTCGGGCGGAGCGGATCGCCCGCGCGCTCGCCGCACGGATTCCGGAACAGACGCGCAATGCGATCGACATCGTCGTCTCGCCGGCGATGGGCGGCGTCATCATCGGCCATGAAATGGGCCGCGCGCTCGGCAAACCGGCCGTTTTCGTCGAGCGGCCGCAAGGCACGTTCGAGCTGCGCCGTGGCTTCCGCCTCGATCCGGGCAACAAGGTCCTGATGGTCGAGGACGTCGTGACGACCGGGCTCTCGTCCCGCGAGGCGATCAATGCGATCGAAGGAGCCGGCGGCGAGGTCATCGCCGCCGCGTCCATCGTCGACCGCTCCGGCGGGACGGCGGACCTCGGCGTCCCCTACACCTCGCTGATCCGCATCGACGTGCCGACATACGAAGCGGACAAGGTCCCGCCCGAGCTCGCGGCAATTCCGGCGGTCAAGCCCGGGAGCCGCGCGGCCGCGTGACTGGCAAGCTCCGTCCGAATTTGCTCAGAATGGGCGTCAACATCGATCACGTCGCGACCATCCGGAACGCGCGCGGGGGCGATCATCCCGACCCGGTGCGCGCCGCAGTCCTGGCCGCCGAAGCTGGTGCTGACGGCATCACCGCGCATCTTCGCGAGGACCGTCGCCACATCACCGACCGCGACATCGACCGGCTGATGGCGGAGATCGACCTGCCGCTGAATCTGGAGATGGCCGCAACGGAGGAAATGCTGGCGATCGCGCTTCGCCATAAGCCGCACGCGGCCTGCATCGTCCCGGAGCACCGCGAGGAGCGCACCACCGAAGGAGGGCTCGACGCCGCGGGGCAGCACAACCACCTCGCGTACTTCACCGATAAGCTCGGTGCTGCGGGCATCCGCGTCAGCCTGTTCATCGAGCCGTCCGAGCGTCAGGTCGAAGCCGCATTGCGGCTCGGCGCGCCGGTCGTCGAGTTCCACACCGGGCGCTACGCCCATGTGGAGCGCGAAGTCCGTGCAGCGGAGCTCAAGCGGATCGCGGATTGCGCCGCGCTGGCCGTGAAGAACGGTATCGAGCCGCACGCCGGCCATGGCCTGACCTTCGACAATGTCGTGCCGGTCGCGGCCATTCCGCAGATTGCGGAGCTCAACATCGGCCACTTCCTCATCGGCGAGGCGATCTTCACGGGCCTCGACGCCAGCGTCCGCCGCATGCGCGAACTGATGGACCAGGCGCGGTGATCGTCGGCATCGGATCCGACCTCTGCAACATCGAGCGGATCGAGAATTCGCTGAAGCGGTTCGGTGACCGTTTCCTCAACCGCGTCTTCACCGACGTCGAGCGGCGAAAAGCAGCTTCCCGCCCGCACACCATCGCCGGCACGCTCGCCAAGCGCTTCGCCGCGAAGGAGGCCTTCTCCAAGGCGGTCGGCACCGGCTTCAAGCGCGGCGTCTACATGAAGGACATCGGCGTCGTTAATGCGCCGTCAGGGGCGCCGACATTACAACTCGCGGGCGGAGCAAAGGCGCGGCTTGACGCTCTTGCGCCGGAAGGCCACGCCATCGACATCCATTTGACCATGACCGACGATTATCCTTGGGCGCAGGCCTTCGTTATCCTGGCCGCCCGCAAGCTGGAGCCCTGATTGACCGATACTGTTCCCGAAGCGAGCGCCGACCCGGTGGTCGCGCCGCCGGTCGAAAAGAAGGAAAGCCACGGCTCCGCCATCTGGCGCGAGGTGAAGGGACTGCTGTGGGTGCTCGTTGCGGTGCTGCTGTTCCACAGCTTCGTCGCCAAGCCGTTCTACATCCCGTCCGAATCCATGATGCCTGCATTGCTCAAGGGCGACCGGCTGGTCGTCAGCAAGTATCCGTACGGCTGGTCCTGGGTGTCCCCTAGCTTCCACGTCTTCCCGCACTGGGATGGACGCCTGCTTGGCAAGATGCCGGAACGCGGCGACATCGTCATCGTCACTCCGCCGGGCCAAAGCGACGACTATATCAAGCGGGTCATCGGCCTTCCCGGCGACACCATCGAGGTGCGCGACGGCCGCCTCGTCATCAACGGCAAACCCGTGAAGTCGGAGCGCCGCGCGCCGGTGATGGTGCCGGTCGACGCCAACGTCCCGTGCGGCATCGAATTCTCAGGCTTTCAGGTGGAGACTGCCGACGGCAAGGCCTTCTGCCGTCTGCCGATCGTCCGTGAGACGCTGCCGAACGGCGTCACCTACGACACGATCGACCTCGGCCAGAGTCCGGGCGACAATTACGGCCCGATCACCGTTCCCGCCGATCACCTCTTCCTGATGGGCGACAATCGCGACCGGAGCGCCGACAGCCGGTTCGATCTGGGTCCGCCCGAGAACGGCCTCGGCGGTCCGGTGCCGTGGGAGAATATTGGCGGGAGGGCCGAGTTCATCACCTTCTCGCTCGATGGAACGGGGCAGGTCCTGAACCCGCTCAGCTGGTTCGAGGCGCTTCGCTCCGGCCGCGCCGGGACCTCGCTAAGAGGTCACAAGGAGTAAGCGTGGCCCGGCCGCCGACGACCGAACCGCACGTCGAGCGACCAGGCCCCGCCGAATTCCGCGACCCTCTCGTTCGCCGCGAGCTTCAGAAGGCGGCGGTCTGGTTCGGCCTCGCACTCCTGATTGTCGGCGTCATTGTCCTCGCTCAGCCGCTCCTCCTGATTGTCGGCGGCATGATCTTCGCCGTATTCCTCGATGGTGGCGCCCGTCTCCTCGGTCGAGTGCTTCCGATCCGGCGCGGCCTCCGCCTCCTGCTCGTCCTCATCCTCGGCTTCGGCTTCCTGGCCTGGGTCATCTGGTTCGCGGGCACCACCATTGCTGCCCAGTTCGAAGCCCTGCGCGGCGTGGTGACCCTGCAGTTCAACCGATTGATGGAGTTCGCGGCGTCGCTGGGGCTGATCCCCAAGGGGCCGCCGACGAATCTCGGGTCGCAGCTGCTGGGGTCGGTCGGCCGCCTGACGAGCGCGGTAGGCAGCGCCATCGGCGCCCTGACTAGCGTCATCCTGATGATCGTCATCGGAATCTTCTTGGCGATCGAGCCGCGCATCTACGACCGCGGCATTGCGTGGATGCTGCCGATCCGCCATCGGGAGCGCTTCTACCGGATAGCCGCACACGTCGGCTTCACGCTGCGCCGCCTGCTCTTCGGGCGCCTGCTCGGCATGGTCTTCGAAGGTGTGTTCACGTGGATCATGCTGTCGCTGGGAGGCGTGCCGATGGCCGCGCTGCTCGGCCTCATTACCGGCCTGTTGGCCTTCATCCCCAATATCGGCGCGATCACCTCGGGCGTGCTGATGGTGGCAGTCGGATTCAGTGCCGGCCCGCATCAAGGCCTGTGGGCGATCTTCGTCTACTTCTTCGTTCAGAACGTCGACGGCTATCTGGTCATCCCGTACATCGCCCGGCGGACGGTGGACCTCGCGCCGGCCATCGTGCTCGCCATGCAACTGCTGATGGGCGCTTTGTTCGGGCTCCTCGGCGTCCTGTTCGCCGACCCAATTCTAGCAACGCTGAAGGTCATGCTCGTCGATCTCAGCGGCGCGCACGCCGAGGATGAAGGCGAAACTCCCGAGGTCGTCGGGAAGAAGCCGAAACCGGCCTAGTTTACTGCTGCGGCTGGGGCTGAGCCTCAGGTTGAGGCGGCAGTTGCGCTTCGGGCTGCGGCTGGCCTTCCGGCGGAGCGGCCTGAGGCTCGCCGCCAGCGCCCGGAGCGCCGGCCATCAGCGCGGCGTTGGGCACGATCTGGACGATGTGCACGTCGAAATCGAGGTCGGCATTCGGTCCGAACGGGCTGCCCGGCGGCGGGTTCTCGCCATAGGCTTCCTTGCCCGGGATATGGATCTTGTACTTGCCGCCCTTCTGCATCTTCGAAAGGGCTTCAGCGAAGCCGGGGATCACCTGGCCCGCAATCATCGGCTGCGGACCGCCGTGGCGGGCGCTGTCGTCGAACACGGTTCCGTCGGGCAGGCGGCCCTCATATTCGACCATCACGCCGTCCTGCGCCTGGATGAAGGGGCCTTCGCCCGCCTTCACCGTGCGGATGACCACGCCGGTAGGCGTCGTCTCGCCGCGCAGCGGGCTTGCGCCCAGCCACGCCACGGCAACGCCAGCTACGATGACGGCAAGCAGAGCCAGCCAGGTTTTCAGGCCGCGCCCTCTGTGCTCGGGGCGGTTAGCGGTCTCACTAACGGACATGCTCGTCGCCCCGTGTTCTGGAGTAAAGCTTAACGCGAACCTTCGCGCTCGGCGCGCTTGCGCTCGAGCTTGCGGGCGCGGCGGATGGCAGCGGCACGCTCCCGCGCACGCTTTTCCGACGGCTTCTCATAATGGCGGCGCAGCTTCATCTCGCGATAGACGCCTTCACGCTGCAGCTTCTTCTTCAGTGCGCGAAGCGCCTGGTCGACGTTGTTGTCGCGAACGATGATCTGCATAAATGCCCTGTCGAAACTCCGAATTTTGCTGTTGCGGCCAGAACGACCGAATCGTTCCGCCCAATACATCTCGCCCGGCGCAGCAGGGCTGTGTCGGGGCGCGGCCTTTAGCAGCGTCCCCAGAGGCATGCAAGGCGATTCCCGGGCGATGAACCGTTCAGTCCTGCGGTGAAACGAGTTCTTGGCACGATAAGCTAAATATCTGCATAGTCTCGGTTATCGGCGATTAACCTTCCCAATGGTACAAGGCCCGCTTCATCGAGAGTGGGGAAGTAATGGGGTTGAATCGAAGGGAAGTCCTGCGTTGGGGGGCTGTTGGTGCTGCGGGGGCAATGCTCTCGTCGGCCGCGAGCTCGGTTGGGCTCCCATCCATCGTTTATGCGCCGCCGCCGGTTCCGAAGGATCCGCTTGCGCCGCTCGTCCCGGCTCAGCCGGCGCCTTACGGTGTCGACCAGCGCCTGTTCGAGAAGGCCAAGGCTGCGCTCGATTCACACCGTTATCAGGCCCGCGCGCGCGACGTGATCGGCATCGTCGATTTCTCGAAGCCGTCGAGCGAACCCCGTTTCCACGTCGTCGACCTCATGAATGGCTCGGTCGAAAGCCACATGGTCGCGCATGGCCGCGGCTCCGATCCCGATCATTCCGGCTTCGTCGAGCGCTTCTCGAACGAGTTCGGTTCCTACGCGACTTCGAACGGCACTTACGTCACCGGCGATTATTACGACGGCAAGTACGGCCTTTCGATGAAGGTCGCAGGCCTGGATTGGACCAACAACAATGCCGAGGCGCGCGCCATCGTCATCCACAACGCCTGGTATGCCGAGCCCGACATGATCGCGGCCCACGGCAAGCTCGGCCGCTCAGAAGGCTGCTTCGCCTTCAGCCGAAAGAGCCAATGGGACGTGATGCGGAAGCTGGCCGGCGGCCGCATGATCTACGCGGACAAGCTCGCCTAGGAGCACCGGACAGAATCAGCAGAGGGCCCCGGAAGCGATTCCGGGGCCTTTTCTTTTGCGCTAACGGTCGGCGGCCATGGACCCGCTGAACGTCTCCATTCCCGTCGGCGAGGATGAGGTGTCCGGATTGTTGCTTCGGCCCCCGAACGCACGGGCGCTGTATCTCTTCGCTCATGGCGCCGGCACCAACATGACTCACCGCTCGTTGGCCTCGAATGCGGCAGGTCTCGCGGAGCGCGGCATCGCCACCCTGCGCTACAACTTCCTTTACACGGAGAAGGGCGGGAAGCGCCCTGACCCCCCGAGGCTCGCCCATACGGCAGTTCGAGCTGCCGCGGCGAGGGCCGCCGAACTTGCGGGAGACCTGCCGCTGTTTGCGGGCGGACGCTCTTTCGGAGGGCGGATGACTTCACAGACTCAGGCGGAGGAGCCGTTGCCCAATGTCCGCGGTCTCGCTTTCCTCGGCTTTCCTCTGCACCCCGCAGGCAAGCCAGGCGTCGATCGGGCGGACCATCTGACGAACGTCCGCGTGCCGATGCTCTTCATCTCGGGGACCCGCGATGCGCTCGCGGAACTCGACCTTCTGCAGCCGGTGATCGCGAGGCTGGGCGGTCGCACCAGCCTCCACCTCGTCGATGAGGCCGACCATTCGTTCAAGGTCGCCGCCAAGAGCGGCCGAACCAATGCCGAAGCCGAAGCCGAAGCGCTCGATGCGCTCGCGAACTGGGCAATCCTACTAGCGAACTAGCGCGAAGCGACCTTGTCCTTGGGCTTGGCGGCCGACTTGGGAGCCCTGGGCATGTCGTTCAGGGCCGCCAGGACCTTGCCGTCCTTCTTGTAGATGTCGGCATAGTCCTTGATCGATCCGTCCGCGAGCGCGGCCGACGACATGTAGACGATGTAGACCGGCAGCGGCTTCGGGAAGTTCGCCTGGATCGTCTTGCGGCTGGCGACCGTCTCGCGAACTCTCTCGGGCGTCCAGATCGTAGTGCCCTCGGGGGCGGTTGCCGGATCCGGGGCGCCCTCCGTCAGCAGCCGCTCGGCGAGCAGCATGATGTGCTCGGTGCGGATGCAGCCGTGGCTGTAGGCACGCGCCTTGGCATCGAACAGGCTCTTTGCGGTCGTGTCGTGCAGATAGATGTTCTGCGGATTGTACATCACGAACTTGATCTGCCCGAGCGCGTTGCGCGGCCCCGGCGGCTGCCGCCAGCGCAGAAGCTTTCCGTCTGGGCTCTTGAGCGCGACGTAGCCCGGCTTGCCCGCGACCTCTTTCGAGATGCTGGGCGGCACTTCCCACCAAGGGTTGAGGATCACGCCGACGGCGTTCGCCATCAGCTGCGGGGTCGGCGTCTTCACCGCCCCCGACACCGCGCGGTGGCGCGAAACCGTGACGCCGTTCTCGACCAGCGCCGCCGTATAGGCCGGCACGTTCACGATGATGTAGCGCTCCCCAAGATCGCGCGGCAGCCAGCGCCAGCGGTCCATGTTGAGGCGGATGCGGTCGACCTTCGCAGTCTCGGTCTTCGGCGTCACCTCCAGCGCATGCCGGAGCGCCAGATATTGCGGATGCGTCGGCAGCAGTCCCGTGAGCGCCTCGCCAACGCGGTGCGTGGCCAGCGATGCGCGGAGGAGCTGGTCCTGACGAGCGGCATCGAGGTCCGGGTCCGGAATATGCCAGTTCTGCCGGTCGTCACCGCGCACGTGGCCTAGCGCCAGGTCCGACGACAGCTTGTTGAACCGCTCGGTCGCGGCCGCAGATAGCTGCACCGGATCGTTCGTGCGCATCGCAGCGATCAGCCCGGCAGCATCATAATCGATCGGGTCGAGCCCCTCCTTCGCCGACGTCAGGATCGTCATCAGGAGCTGGTTAGCATCCGCGGCGGTCCAGAGGGGCGGCGGTGGCGGAGGAGGAGGAGGCAGTGCCGGCTGCGGCTGCGCTTGCGGGACGGCCCCCTGCGGGGCGGGCTGCGCGACTGGCGGCGACGCTGGAGTCGGCTGGACCGGAGTTGCCGCCACCGGCGCCCTCACGGGCTGCGTCGGCTGCGCAAGCGCCAGGCCGGCCGGAAGCGCCGCGAGCGCAGTGAACATCAGGATGCTTTTCGACCCCACTCTTACCACCTCAAGAAAATCCCGTGTTTTGAGACGAGTAGCTGCGCCTTGGCACGGGCGGGATGCATGGTTCACCCATACACATGCTAAACTAGCGGTGCCAGTGACGCCGGAGCAACAGTTAGGTTGCTTCTGCAGTCCGGGCGACACGAATCCTTAAGTCCCGGGCATTTAGCCTTGGTTTCGACGTGAGTTGGAGTGGGAACGTCATGCTTCATGGGTCGATGATACCGCGCAACGTGCGGCGAATGTTCGACGAACGGGCCGAGCCTCGCGAAGAGGTGGAATCGCAGACGGCGGTGCTGGAGCTTCGTGGCCGCAAGCACATGGTTCGCATCGCCAACGTATCGCCGTCGGGAGCTATGGTAATCTTTTCCCTCATGCCGCATATCGGTGAAGGGGTTGTACTGCATTTGCTCGGCCGCGGCCGGGTCTATGGAACGGTGTGTTGGGTGCGCGACGGACGTATTGGCGTGAACTTTGCCGCGGCTGGAGAGTAGCGGCTCATGGAGATGAGTTTTTCCATGATTAAGGCGCGCATCGGCGAGACCTCGGATGTCGAGGAAAGGCGGCGGGAGTCGCGCGTTCCGGTAGAACTCGAGGCGCGCGTAAGAGAACTGGGTGCGGAGGGCGTCGAAGCGCGGGTCCTCAATATTTCCGAACGCGGCTTCATGGCCGAGACCGACGGCGAATTCGTGGTCGGCACGCGTGTCTGGCTGATGCTGCCCGGGAAGGAGCGCGTAAACGCGCTCGTCAAATGGGTCGCGGGAGACCGGATCGGCGCGGAATTCTCGGAACCGGTCCCAGTCGAAAACATCCACTCAGACGACTAACCGCCTGCAGGCCGCCGCTCGCAGGACACTTCCTGCCGTTCCCCACGTTCTTGTTAACTCACTGAAGTTAACGGCAGTTCTCGTCGTTGCATGCAACCGCGCTTCCTTTCGCTCGTTAGGCGCTGTCGAAAGGAAGAGTATATGCCGACGGACTCAGTCAGCTATTTGACCGGCAGAGGCTATCACGCCGTCTATCGCGAGCACGAAGTCAACCATTGCCCAGGCTGCGGCCGCACGCACTGGCTGATCGGCCGCATGTCCGCCGAATGCGCATTCTGCGCGACCGCTCTTCCGCTCGCCGAGGCGAGCATGCGCTCGCATAACGCTCCGGTCATCATCCAGCACAAGAACCGGCACCACGACCGGGCTTGGGCGGCCTAGCCTAGGAAGGCTTCCGCCTTATCGGCACCGGTGCATTGCACAGGTCGACGCCGCCCGCCGGACGGATGAAGAAATCGTCGTTCCGATTGGCGCGGCCGCGCAGGTAGGCCGCAAAGGTCGCGCTGTTCGTGTCCATGACCTGGAAGGCCGGACGCTCCGCCGCCGGGATCTCGCTTCCGAGCCGCACCATGGAGATCGGCACGTTCTGCCTCTCGGACTTGTAAAAGCCGAGCGCCTCCGTTCCGCGGGGCAGCGAACTCATCCGCTCAATGCCTTCGATCACTCGTCCGACGACGGCGATGTTCCTGTCGAGGTGTCGTGGCGCATGGCCGATCACGGCATATAGCTCACCTCCGGTGCCGGTGTCTGGGGAGAGGTCGCGCCCCACACCCACATAGCCATAGCAGTGCGTAAGGTTGGCGGTCCCCGCCTTGGCGTCGTAGCCAACCGGCCAACCCGACGCGTAGCCCGCCTGCGGCGCATAGTCGTCGGGATAGCCGAGCGGCCTGACCGTGAGGCCTTTTAGCGCCCGATGATATTCCGCCGGCGGCTTGGCCACGACGCCGGTCGGGAGAGGCTTCTTGCCCTCGTTGTTTCCCCACTGGACGACGTAATTGTCCTGGACGCGGTAGATGGTCGAGCCGGTCCACCAGCTGCCTTTCGCCAACGCCCGTATGTTCGCCACGTGGACCGGTGCGAATTCTGGAGCGAGCTGGATGACCACACGTCCGCCGCTGCCGAGATCCATCACCAGCAGATCGTCGGGGTCGATGTCGCGCCACACGCTGGCGGGGGCCTGCGCGACGATCTCCGAGGGCGTCTTCGGCTTCTGTGGAGGAGCGGCCCCGATCAGCACAGCCGCGGACAGCAACAGCAACGCTCGCATCGACACCTCCCCCTTGCGAATGGCCCGGTCTAGCCGACGATTGCGCGTGCGGCTATCGGCGCAACCATGCACATTGCCACTTTGATGCTCCTCGGCTCGGGCGAGCTCGGCCGAGAATTCGCCATCGCCGCCAAGCGCCTCGGATGCCGCGTCGTCGCTTGCGACCGCTACGAGAATGCGCCGGCCATGCAGGTCTCCGACGCATTCGAGGTGTTCTCGATGCTCGACGGCAAGGCGCTGCGCAGGGCCGTGGAGAAGCACAAGCCGGACGTCATCATCCCCGAGATCGAGGCCATCGACACGGCGACGGTTGCGAAGCTCGAAAGCGAGGGCTGGCGGGTCGCTCCCTCCGCCAAGGCTGTGCAGCTGACCATGAACCGCGACGGCATCCGCGAGTTCGCCGCCCGCGAGCTGAACCTCATCACGTCGAAATATCGCTTCGCGGAATCGCGCGAGGAAGCTCTGGCGGCGGTCGAATATGTCGGCCTGCCCTGCGTCGTGAAGCCGGTCATGTCGAGCTCCGGCAAGGGCCAGAGCACGGCGAAGACCGCTGAGGAAGTCGGGGCTGCGTGGGACTATGCCGTCGCGAACATGCGCGGCGATCGTCCCCGCGTGATCCTCGAGGAATTCATTGCGTTCGACAGCGAGATCACCTTGCTGACGGTCGCGACCGAGGCCGGCGTCCTGTTCTGCTCGCCGATCGGTCACCGACAGGAGGCCGGCGATTATCGCGAGAGCTGGCAGCCGGCCGCGATCCCCGACGAGGCCCTGCTTTCGGCGCGCCGCCAAGCCCGCAAGGTGGTCGAAGCGCTCGGCGGCTACGGCATTTTCGGCGTCGAGTTCTTCATCAAGGGCGAGCAGGCGATCTTCTCCGAGCTCAGCCCCCGCCCGCACGACACGGGCATGGTGACGCTGATCACGCAGTTCCCGAACGAGTTCGAGCTGCACCTGCGTGCCGTGCTCGGCCTCCCGGTGCCGGCGATCGAGCATATGCGCGCGGGCGCGTCGGCGGTGATCCTGGCCGACCGCGAAAGCATCGACTTCAGTTTCGAGGGCGTCGCCGAAGCGCTCTCGCGCGGACGACCCGGAGCGCCGGTGGACCTGCGCCTGTTCTGCAAACCGAACACGCTCAAGAACCGCCGCATGGGCGTCGCCCTTGCTGGAGCGAAGGACGTCGAGGATGCGCTGGCAACGGCCAAGGCTGCCGCCGCCGCCGTCCGGATCCGCTACGCCGAGTAGAACCGACCGGGCGCTGCGTTGTTGTAGCTGTTGAAGGAGAAGAGGCGATGCGAGCGTTTATCCTGGTCCCGATCGCCCTGATCGCCGCCACGGCGGCTTGCGGCGACCCCACTCCGCGCGGGCAGCCGCAGCAAACCAAGTCCATCCAGGTCCGCAGCGCCGAGCAGAATGCGATGCACAAGCTCAGCCCGATGAACCAGAAGATCGCACTTCGCCGCGCGATCTATGACAGCGGCAGCGCCTGCCGCACGGTCACCAAGGCCGGCTACGTCCAGGAATATGGGAACCTCTCGATGTGGACCGCCAGCTGCAATAGTGGGCGGAGCTTCGCCATTTTCGTCGGGCCGGACGGGTCAGCCCAGGTGCGCGACTGCCGGGAGATGGAACCGCTGAAGCTTCCTGCCTGCGTCATCAAAGGCGAAGCCAAGCCGGCGGCCGGTTAGTCGCAGCGGCGGCTTTCCTTATATTCGCCCGACGCAGTCTTTTCCTTGACCGTCACACAGCTTCCCTGACGCGATTCCTCGCGCCAGCTGCCGTCCGAATTGACGATTCGATTGCCGCCCTTGGGGACGCGCTTGCCGTCGCGAATCTCGTAGTTCCAGTTCTTCGGCGTGGATTGCGCCTGCGCACTGCCACCTGCGGCCTGAGCGTATGCGGCACCCGCAAAGCCGGCGCCGATCAAGGCGACCGCGGCCATCAGGGCTCGTTTCGACACAGGCATCATCCGCAACTCCTCATTCCCTGCCTAAAATGGGAGAGGTGAACCGAGAGTGAAAGATGAATTGCGACGAATCCGCGCCGAATCGCCGCGGAAGTCCCAAGTTCCAGCAATGTTGGAGGGGCTTGGCCCCGCCGGGCGAGCTTAGCCCTGGCGAGCCTTGAAGCGCCGGTTCGTCTTGTTGATGACGTACGTGCGGCCACGCCGGCGGATCACGCGGCAATCGCGGTGGCGCGACTTGAGCGACTTCAAGCTGTTGCGGATCTTCATGGCGCGCGCCTGTCTCTTCGTCTTATCTGGTCAAAATAAAGGAAGGCCGCCCGCAGGGGCAGCCGCTCGCGGGCCGCTTAAGCGAGATTCGGCCTTCTCGTCAAGGTTCAGCGCTTCGCCTTGGGCTGGTTCGGAGCGAAAGTGTCTCCGAAATAATCGCCTGAGTACCACATCGGCCGCTGGTCGGCGTCCGCCATCGTCCGCGCGATCCGGTAGTTGAGCTCCGCAAACCGGGCGCCTGCCCGCCAGTCGATGGGCTGTGAGACGTCGTCCTTCGCCGTGTGGTAGGTGTTGGCGAGCCAGCGCTGCCAGATCGGCTTTCCGCCGTTCGCCCAGCCGGTCATCAGGAAGACCGCCGGAACGCCCCGCTTCACGAACGGATAATGGTCGGAGCGGACGAACAGGGTCTCGTCCGGCATGGGGTCCGGCGAAACGGCGACATTCATCCCCTTCCCCGCCTCGGCAACCGCCTTCGCGATCGTCGAATGCTCGAACCCGAAAGCTACGACGTCGGTAAAATCGTAGAGCAAGAGCGGCATGTCGAGATCTACGAGGCCCACGATCCTCTCCGCCGGCACCGTCGGATGGGCCGAGAAATAGTCCGCCCCGCGCAGGCCCAGCTCCTCGCCCGTGTTGGCGATGAACATGACCGAGCGCCGAGGCGGCTTGCCCGACTGCACGAACTCGCGCGCAGCCTCGATCAGGGTCGCCACGCCCGCCGCATTGTCGAGCGCACCGTTGTAGATCGCGTCCTCGCCGGACTTTGCGGACGCGTTCACGCCGAGATGGTCGAGGTGCCCCATCAGGACGATATGCTCGGCCGCAAGCTTCGGGTCTGACCCCGGCAGGACCGCGACCACTTCCGGACTCGTGAAGTCGTGCCAGTCGCTCTTCGCCGCCACGCTGAGCCGAGCGTTCAGGTTGAAGCCGCGGACCGGCTTGTTCTGGTTCGCGAGCGAGCGGACCTGCTGCAGCGACATAGGCGCGCCCTGGAACAGCTTCTCGGCCGTTGGAGAAGACAAGGCGATCGCAACGCCACCCGCTCCGGACCTGCCGGTCTGCCCCTGCGCATCGACCCAGTCGACGACAGGGCGGGTGGCGAAGCGTTGCACGTCCCCGGACGCGGAGACCGGATCGTCGATCGAGATGAATCCGACGGCCCCGTGCGCGACCGCCGTTTCTGCCTGGATGGAGCGCAGGTGCGAAGCGATGTCGCTTGCAATGCCTGGAGCCGACTCCGCGAGGCCGACGGCGATTTTCCCACGCACGTCGAGCCCGGCATAATCGTCGATGCCGACGCGCCGGTCGCTCACGCCGCGCCCGACGAACACGAGCGGTGCCGCGACGGCCACATCCTTCTGGGTCAGGCTCGGACGAACGGCAGCATCCTTGCCGGCCGCAAGCGTGCTCGTCTTGCCGCCGACGCTCAGCGAGATCGTCGGCGTGCCGGAAAGCGTCGCCTTGCGGAACGGAACGCGCAGGAACCAACTGCCCTTCTCGCCGCCAGGCGTCAGGCCCAGCTGGCGAAACTCGCTGGCGACATAGTTCGCGGCAATCTCATGCCCGCGCGATCCCGTATCGCGGCCTTCCAGCAAGTCGCTCGCAAGAAACTCGATGTGCGCGCGAATGCGGTCCGCGGAGTGCGTGTCGGCAGGCGCAGGAGCCGCGCCGACAAGGGCTGCGGCAATCGCCAGGAGCCGCAGCGGCTTCGAAATCACTGCCAGTTCCGCGCCAGCAGCTTGCGCTCCCATTCCAGGGCGTGGCCGAGGATCACGTCGATGTCGGCATAGCGCGCGGACCAGTCGAGAGTCTCGGTCAGCGCCCGGTTGGACGAGATGAGCATCGGCGGATCGCCCGCGCGGCGGCCTTTCATCTCGCGCCGGATCGGCTTGTCGAGCTTGCGGTCGAGCGCGTCGAGGACCTCCAGAACCGAGAGCCCGCGACCGTAGCCGAGGTTGAGAATCAGGTTTTGCTCAGGCTTCTCGATCAGCCGCTCCAGCGCCTTGACGTGCGCCGCGGTCAGGTCGCTGACGTGGATATAGTCGCGGACGCAGCTGCCGTCCGGCGTCGGATAGTCGGTGCCGTAGACGTCGATATGATCGCGCTTCCCGACCGCCGCCTCGACGGCGACCTTGATCAAATGGGTCGATCCCTTTCCGACCTGGCCCGACCGTCCCTCCGGGTCCGCGCCCGACACGTTGAAATAGCGCAGGGCGGCATAGTTCAGCGGATAGGCGAACGAGGAATCCTCGAGCATGCGCTCGGTCATCAGCTTCGATGCGCCGTACGGGTTGATCGGAAGCTTCGGATCGCCCTCCTGCACCGGCACGCGCTCGGGCTCGCCATAGACGGCGGCGGTCGAGGAGAAGACGAAATGCTTCACGCCCGCGGCGACGGCGGCGGTCAGCAGCGCGTGGCTGGAGAGCGTGTTGTTGCGGTAATATTCGAGCGGCTGCTCGACGCTTTCCGGGACCACGATCGATCCCGCGAAATGCATGATCGCGCCAATGCCCTGCTCGGCGAAGATGCGGTCGACGAGCTCCCGGTCGGCGACATTGCCTTCATGGAAGGGCACGTCGTCCGGAACGACGTAGCGGGTTCCCGTCGAAAGGTTGTCGATCACGGCGACCTGCCAGCCGGCATCGCGCAGAGCGAGGACGGCGTGGCTGCCGATATAGCCGGCACCGCCGGTCACGAGCACAGGACATTTCGTCATGCCGCGGCGCTAGCCCAGCGCCTGCGCCCGCGCCAGAGGCTATCTAGACCTGGCTAGGGCCAGGTGCGGCCCTCGGTCGATTACGGACCGAAGAGGAAGTCGCCGTGGTCGACCGTTCCCGTCGGGCTCGTCAGGGTTGCGATTAGGATCCTCGCTCCTGCGCCGTTGCCGTCGGCGTCGTAATACAGGTTGCCCGTCGTCGTGTCGTAGAGAATGAAGTCATTTCCATCCTGCGCCGTCCCGCCCGCGTTCGCGGCGAACTCGGTGGCGTCGAAGGCGGCCCCGAGCGCACTGAATGCGGTTGAGTTCAGCGAAATCTTGTCCACGCCATTTGCATCGAAGTCGGTGATCGTATCGACGTTGTTCAGCGGCGAGGTGAAGACGAAGATGTCATTGCCTGCACCACCGGTGAGCTGGTCTGCACCCGTGCCACCGGTGATCGTGTCGTTGCCGTTGCCGCCGTTGATGACGTCGTTTCCTCCGCCCCCTTGGAGGATGTCATTGCCCGCGCTGCCGGTGAGCGAATCGCTGAAATTGGTGCCGATAACGCCTTCCATGTTCTTGTAAGTGTCGGAGCCCAGGTTTGCCGCACCCGTGTTGAAGACGGTGTTCGAGCTACTTTGAACTAGGGCAAAAGTGATTCCCGCCGCGCCGTCCGAGAAGTCGATCAGGTCGCCAGTCCCGGCTCCGCCGTCCAGCGTGTCGTTCCCGCCACCGCCGCGAAGGATGTCGTTGAGGCTGCTACCGGTGATTGTGTCGGCCTGACTGGTGCCGATGACGCCTTCCATGTTCTGGTAGGTATCTCCATTGCCCAGACCGCCAGTTGCATTGGCGATCGCATGGCTGCCCGCAGTCTGATCCAACGTGAACGTGATCGCGGTAGTGCCATCCGAGAAATCGAGAAGATCGGTCCCGGCACCGCCGTCCATCTTATCGTTATTTCCGATCCCGCCACGCAGGATGTCGTTGCCGGCTCCGCCCTGCAGATCGTCCGTATTATCGCCACCAATCAAAAGGTCGTTGCCGGCATTACCGATCAAAGTGTCATTATTGTCGCCACCGATCAGAGTACCCAAACCGGAGCCGTCAGTAAGGCTATCGTTGCCGCCGAGACTGCTGATGTAAGAGGCTTGGTAAGCACCGACGACCGCCTGCGAAAGATCGATTGTATCGGCATTGTTCAAGTCAGTCGTCACGACCTTCAGCGTGATAGTACCCGTGCTCGTGTTCCCAGCCCCATCCGACTCAGTGTATGTCAGAGTGATGACCGTTGGCGCGGAAGTCGTGCCGCCTGCCGCTCCTGTCGTGAAGGAGAAAGTCCCGTCGGCATTCACCGTGACGTTGCCGGATCCTCCCAACGCGCCCGCAGGTGCGCTCACGCTCACCAGCGTAAGCGCAAGCCCGTCAGTATCCGTATCGTTGCCAAGCAGGACGTCGCTGGACAGCGTTACGACGGTGTTGTTCGACGCCCAAATTACGTCGTTGGTGGGAACGGGCGGCTGATTCCCCGCCGTGACGTTAATCGTCGCCGTCGCGGTGCCGGTGTCGTCTCCGCCGTTCGCAACGCCATCGCCGTCGACCAGCGAATAGGTCACCGTCTTGGTCGCAGCGCCGCTCGTTGCGTTCGAGTAGCGGATGTCCTCGACCAACGCGCTCACCGCCGCCTGCGTCGCGCTTGCGTTGAAGTTGATCTGAAGCGCTGTGCCGCCGGAGCCGCCGCTGAACGTGCCGATGACGACGCCGCCATATGTGACGTTCGAACCGCTGATGCCGATCTGCCCGGCGCCGGTGCCCTGGTTGAAGATCGTCAGCGTATCGGCTGCCGTTGCGCCCGAGATTGCCACGTTGAGCGAACCGGTATCGAAGTTCGCGGAGTCGCGATCGGTGACGATGCCCGCCGGCGCGATCACCGCCGCGGCGCTTCCCGCCGTATAGTTGAGCGTTGCGCCCGTCCCGCCCGTCGCGCTGCCGTTCAGGTCCACGACAGGCTCGTCGTTCACGGCGTTGAAATTGATGGTCAGCGTTTGCGGCGCGCTGTTCGCGGTCCCATCGTTCGCTGTGAAGCTGAAGCTCGTCGACGTGGCCGCCTGCAATCCCTCGATCGCCGCGTCGTTGGGAACGAACTTGTACGCCCCGCTCGAGCTGTTCAGGTAGAGCGTGCCGTACGCATTGCTGACGGACTTATCGAAGCCGGTCTGGCTAAGATCGCTCACCTGACCCGTCGCGGAATAGGTCAGTGTGTCGTTATCGCGATCGCTTCCGCTGAGCGTGCCCGTCACGTTCGCAAACGTGTCGTCAGCGGCGGTGTCATTGTACGTCGCGGCGGTGATCGCCGCGAGCTGCGGTGTGTCGTTCACGCCGTTCAGGTTGATGGTCAGCGTCTGGCTGTTGCTGGTCGCGGCGCCATCGCTCGCGGTGAACGTGAAGCTGGTCGACGTGCCCGCCTTGAGCGCCTCGATGGCCCCATCATTCGGCACGAACTTGTAAGCACCGCTCGTGCTGTTGAGATAAAGCGTGCCGTACGTATTCGCGACCGACTTGTCGAAACCGGCCTGGGTCAGGTCATTGACCTGTCCCGTGGCCGAGTAGGTCAGTGCATCGTTGTCCCTGTCGCTGCCGTTCAACGTCCCCGTCACGTTGACGAACGTGTCGTCAGCGGCGGTGTCATTGTACGTCGCCGCGGTGATCGCCGCGAGCTGCGGCGTGTCGCTCACGCCGTTCAGGTTGATGGTCAGCGTCTGGCTGTTACTGGTCGCAGTGCCATCGCTCGCGGTGAACGTGAAGCTGGTCGACGTGCCCGCCTTCAGCGCCTCAATCGCCGCGTCGTTCGGCACGAACTTGTAAGCACCGCTGGTGCTGTTGAGATAGAGCGTGCCGTACGTATTCGCGACCGACTTGTCGTAACCGAGCTGAGTGTTGTCGTTGACCTGGCCCGTGGCGGCGTAGGTGAGCGCATCGTTGTCCCGGTCGGTCCCGGCCAACGTCCCCGTCACGTTGACGAACGTGTCGTCGCCGGCGGTGTCATTGTACGTCGCCGCCGTAATTGCCGCGAGCACGGGCGTATCGTTCACGCCATTGAGATTGATGGTCAGCGTCTGGGGCGCGCTGGTGGCCGATCCATCGCTGGCCGTGAACGTGAAGCTGGTGGTGGTGCCGGCCTTCAGCGCCTCGATCGCCGCGTCGTCCGGAACGAACTTGTACGCACCGCTCGTGCTGTTGAGGTAGAGCGTACCGTACGAATTGCTCACGGACTTGTCGAAGCCGAGCTGGGTTGCGTCGTTCACCTGCCCAGCAGCCGCGTAGGTCAGCGTATCGCCATCGCGGTCACTACCGCTCAGGGTGCCGGTATGATCGGCGAACGCGTCGTCAGCGGCCGTGTCGTTGTAGGTCGCCGCCGTGATCGCGGCGAGCTCCGGCGTGTCGTTGGCGCCGTTGAGATTGATCGTGAGCGTCTGGCTGTCCGACGCCGTTCCATCGCTGGCCGTGAGGGTGAAGCTGGTGGTCGTGCCAGCCTTCAGGATCTCGATCGCTGCATCGTCCGGCACGAACTTGTACGCACCGCTCGTGCTGTTGAGGTAGAGCGTACCGTAGGCGTTGCTGACCTGCTTGTCGAAGCCGGGCTCCACCGAGGCGCTCTGGCCCGCCACCGAATAGGTCAGCGTATCGCCATCGCGATCGCTTGCGCTGAGCGTGCCGGTGTGCACCAGGAACGTGTCGTCACCGGGTGTGTCGTTGTACGTCGCCGACGGGATCGCGGCGAGCAGCGGCGTATCGTTCACGCCGTTCAGGTTGATGGTCAGCGTCTGCGGTGCGCTGGTCGCTGTTCCGTCGCTCGCTGTGAAGGTGAAACTAGTGGTTGTCCCTGCCTTCAGCGCCTCGATCGCCGCATCGTCCGGAACGAACTTGTACGCACCGCTCGTGCTGTTCAGGTACAGAGTCCCGAAGCTGTTGGTGACCGACTTGTCGTAGCCGACCTGGCTCGCGTCGTTCACCTGCCCAGCAGCCGCATAGGTCAGCGAATCCCCATCCCGGTCGCTGCCGCCGAGCGTTCCAGTGTGATCGGCAAACGTGTCGTCACCCGCGGTGTCGTTGTAGGTCGCGGCCGTGATCGCGGCGAGGTCCGGCGTATCGTTGGCGCCGTTGAGATTGATCGTGAGCGTCTCGGTGTCAGTACCGCCGGACGCGTCCGTGACGGTCAGGGCAAATCCGAGGCTCGTGCCGGTCTTCAGCTGCTCGATCGCGCCATCGTTCGGAACGAACGTGTACGCGCCGCTCGCGCTGTTCAGATAGAGCGTGCCGTAAGCGCTCGTCTTGGAGACGTTGTAGCCCGCTAGGCTGTTGTCGGCCCCGCCACCCGTAATGCCGTAGGTCGCGGTGTCGCCCGTGTCGCGGTCGGTCGAGCTAAGCGTGCCGTTGGCCGCGGTGAACGTGTCGTCCGCCGCCGTATCCGTGTACGTGGCGCTCGTCAGCGACGCGGTGAGTTCGGGATTGTCATTCGCGCCTGTGATGTTGATCGTCAGCGTTTCGCTGTCGCTGGCGCTCGATCCGTCGGTGACCGTCAGGGTGAAACCGACGCTCGTATCGGCCTTGAGCCCTTCGATCGCACTGTCGTTCGGAACGAAGGTGTACGCACCGGTCGCGCTGTCCAGATATAGCGTTCCGTAAGCGCTCGTCTTGGAGACGTTGTAGCCGGCCAGGCTGTTGTCCGGGCTGCCTCCGGTGATGCCGTAGACCGCGGTATCTCCTGCGTCGCGATCGACCGTGCTGAGGGTGCCGTTGACGGCGGCGAACGTATCGTCGGCGGCCGTATCCGTCAGCGTCGCCGCCGTGGTCGATGCGGTCAGTTCCGGAGTGTCGTTTACGCCGTTCAGCGTGATCGTCAGCGTGTCCGTGTCGAACGCGCCGGAGCCGTCGGTGACGCGGACCGTGAAGTCGACCTGATCGGTCGTTTTCAGGCCCTCGATGGCGGTGTCGTTCGGCACGAACTTGTACGCGCCTGAAGTGCTGTTCAGGTACAGCGTGCCGTACGTCGTCGCCAGCTCGCGATCGAAGCCAAATTCCGAGGAGGCAGACGAGCCGTCGATCGCGAACGTCTTCGTGTCAACCGTGTCGCGATCGGTCGCCGTCAGCGTCCCTGTGGTGTCGACGAACGTGTCGTCGCCTGACGTGTCGGTGTAGGTCGCCCCGGTGACCGTCCCGAGCTCGGGCGTATCGTTCGCGCCGTTGAGGTTGATGGTCAGCGTCTCCGGCGCGCTCGTTGCGGAGCCATCGCTGGCCGTGAAGCTGAAGCTCGTCGTCGTGGCGCTCTTCAGCCCTTCGATCGCCGTGTCATTCGGAACGAACTTGTACGCACCCGACGTGCTGTTGAGGTACAGAGTCCCGAAGCTGTTCGTGACCGACTTGTCGAAGCCCAATTGGCTAGCATCATCGCCCTGTCCGGCGACGGCGTAGGTCAGCGTGGTATCGTCGCGGTCGCTTCCGCTCAACGTCCCCGAGTGTGCCAGGAACGTGTCGTCGCCGGCGGTATCGTTGTAGGTGGCCGCCGTGATCGCGGCGAGCTCCGGCGTGTCGTTTGCGCCGGTCAGATTGATGGTCAGCGTTTCGCTATCGGTTGCCGACGATCCGTCGGTCACCGTCAGCGTGAAGGTCGCGCTGGCATTTGCCTTGAGCGCCTCGATCGCGCCGTCGTTGGGAACGAACGTGTACGCACCGGTGGACGTGTTGAGGTACAGCTTGCCGTACGTGCTTGACTTCGAGACGTCGTAGCCTGCCAGGCTGTTGTCAGCGGCTCCGCCATCGATGCCGTAAGTGGCGGTGTCGGAGGCGTCGCGGTCGGTCGATGTCAGCGTTCCGTTCACGGCGCTGAACGTGTCGTCCGCAGCGGTGTCCACATAGGTGTGGCTCGTCAGGCTGGCGCTGAGCTCCGGCGTGTCATTCACCCCGTTGAGCGTGATGGTCAGCGTGTCGATGTCGGTCGCGGATGAGCCATCAGTCACCGTGACGACGAAGTCCACGTGATCTGTGCTCTTCAGGCCCTCGATAGCCGCGTCGTTGGCGACGAACTTGTACGCACCCGACGTGCTGTTGAAGTACAGGGTGCCGTACGTGCTGAAGACCTTCTGGTTGTAGTCGGGGTCGCCAACGACGGCGGTTTGGCCGGGAACCGAAAACACACGGGTGTCGCCGCTGTCGCGATCGGTCGACGTGAACGTGCCGGTGATGTCGGAGAACGAGTCGTCGGCCGCCGTGTCCGTGTAGGACGCATCGGTGATCGTGCCGATCTCCGGCGTGTCATTCGCACCGTTCAAGGTGATCGTCAGCGTGTCGGAATCGCTTGCCAACGAACCGTCGGTCACGCGAACAGTAAAGTCGACGTGCTGCGTCGACTTCAGTCCCTCGATCGCACCGTCGTTGGGGACGAACTTGTACGCGCCGGTGGAGCCGTTGAGGTAGAGCGTGCCGTAGGCGGTCGCATATTCCTGGTCGAAGCCGCTTTCCAAGGTGCCCACTGCGCCATCGATCGAGAAAGTCTTCGTGTCGACGGTGTCACGGTCGCTCGAGGTCAAGATGCCCGTGACATTGCCGAACGTGTCGTCATTGGCGGTATCGGTGTAACTCGCGCCCGTGACCGTCCCGAGCTCCGGCGTGTCGTTGACGCCGTTGAGATTGATGGTCAGCGTCTGCGGCGCGCTAGTCGCCGTGCCGTCGCTCGCGGTGAAGCTGAAGCTCGTGGTCGTTGCCGACTTCAGGCCCTCGATCGCAGTATCGTTTGGAACGAACTTGTACGCACCGGTCGTGCTGTTGAGGTACAGAGTCCCGAAGCTGTTGGTGACCTGCTTGTCGAAGCCCGGTTCCACCGAGGCGCCCTGGCCCGCGACCGAATAAGTCAGCGTGTCATTATCGCGATCGCTTCCGCCGAGCGCGCCCGTAACATTTGCAAACGTGTCATCGCCGGCCGTGTCGTTGTAGGTCGCCGACGGGATGGCCGCGAGCTCTGGCGTGTCGTTCACGCCGTTGAGATTGATGGTCAGCGTCTTGCTGTCGCTGGCTCCCGATCCATCCGTCACGGTCAGTGAGAAGCCAACGCTCTCGGTACTCTTGAGATGCTCAATCCCACCGTCATTGGGAACGAACGTGTAAGCCCCGCTCGTGCTGTTGAGATACAGCGTTCCGTAGGTGCTGGACTTCGATACGTCGTAGCCCGCCAGTGTGTTGTCTGCCGCCCCGCCAGTGATGCCGTAGGTCTTGGTATCCCCCGCATCGCGGTCGGTAGAACTCAAGGTACCGTTGACGGCGCCGAATGAATCATCGCCGGCCGTGTCGTTATAAGTCGCGTTCGCCAGCGACGCGGTCAGCTCGGGCGTGTCGTTCGCGCCATTCAGCGTGATCGTGAGCGTATCGTTGGCCGTAGCGCCAGAGCCGTCGGTCACAGTGACCACGAAATCGACGTGATCGGTGGTCTTCAGGCCCTCGATCGCCGTGTCATTGGCAACGAATTTGTAGGCACCGCTCGAGCTGTTGAAATAGAGCGTCCCGTATGCGCTGACGACCTGCTTGTCGAAGCCGAGCTCTGCCGACGAGGCCTGCCCCGGAACCGAGAACACGCGCGTGTCGCCCGTATCGCGGTCTGCTGACGTGAATGTACCCGTCACATCGGAGAAGGTGTCGTTGGCCGCCGTGTCGGTATACGACGCGTCGGTGATCGTCCCAATGGTCGGCGTGTCGTTCACGCCGTTGAGATTGATGGTCAGCGTCTGGCTGGGGCTTGTTGCCGACCCATCGCCCGCCGTGAACGTAAAGCTGGTCGTTGCGCCGGTTTTCAGCCCTTCGATCGCTCCTTCATTCGGGACGAACTCATAGGCGCCACTGGAGCTGTTGAGATAAAGGGTTCCGAACGCGTTCGTGACGGACTTGTCGAACCCGGCGTGGCTGCCGTCGGCCACCTGCCCAGCAACCGAATAGCTCAGCGTGTCGCCGTCCCGATCGGTTCCGCTCAAGTTGCCGCTAACGCTGTTGAATGAATCGTCACCGGCCGTGTCATTGTAAGTCGCGCTCGTCAGCGAAGCAGTCAGCTCGGGCGTGTCGTTCGCGCCATTCAGTGTAATCGTGAGCGTGTCGTTCGCATTCGCGCCGGAACCGTCGGTCACGGTGACGACGAAATCGACGTGATCGGTGTTCTTCAAACCTTCGATCGCCGCGTCGTTGGCGACGAACTTGTAGGCACCGCTCGAGCTGTTGAAGAACAGTGTGCCGTACGTGCTCACGACCTGCTTGTCGAAGCCGAGCTCTGCCGACGAGACCTGCCCCGGAACCGAGAACACGCGCGTGTCGCCGTTATCGCGATCGGCCGACGTAAATGCCCCCGTGATGTCGGAGAAATTGTCGTCCGAAGCGGTATCCGTGTACGACGCATCGGTGATGACGCCGATGGTCGGCGTATCGTTCGCGCCGGTGATGTTGATCGTCAGCGTTTCGCTGTCCGTGGCGGCATGACCGTCAGTCACAGTGAGCGTGAAGCCGACGCTCGTGTCGCTCTTCAGGCCTTCGATCGCACCGTCATTCGGGATGAACGTGTACGCGCCCGTCGAGCTGTTGACGTAAAGCTTCCCGTATGCGCTCGTCTTCGAGAGGTCATAGCCGGACAGGCTGTTGTCCGCCACGCCTCCGTCGATGCCGAAGGTCCGGGTGTCCCCGTTATCGACGTCGGTCGAGCTCAGCGTGCCGCTGACTGCACTGAACGTGTCATCGCCCGCCGTGTCTGTCAGAGTCCCGGAGGTGATTGCCGACAGGTCCGGCTGATCGTTCGTGCCCGTGACCGTGATGGTCAGCGTCGCGGTGGTACTCGCGCCGTGCGAATCCGTGACGGTGTAGGTGAAGACGTCGGTCTTCGTTTCGCCCTCGGCGAGCTTGTTCGTGTCGACGTCATTGTTGTCGAGCGTATAGGTGTACGCGCCGTCGGCACCGATGATCACCGAGCCGTACGTACCGGCGACGCTACTTCCAACTGAGCCGCCCTGGACGGCGCTCACATGCAACGTGTCGTTGGAATCGACGTCGCTGTCGTTCGTCAGCACGTTACCCGACGCCGATGAATCGCCCGGCTTGGGCGTATTTCCGGGGCCAACGCCTGCCTCGATCACGGTATCGGTCGAATTGGTGTCGTTCTGCGCGACGGGCCCGTCGTTCGCTCCCGAGTAGACGACGGTCACGGTCGTCCAGCTCAGCGTCCCGTTCGACATGCGAATTGCGTACGTGAAGGTGTCGGGCAGGGTCTGTCCGGCATTGAGCGTCTGGAGCTGCGCACGGAAAGCTGCGGTAAGCGTCCCCGCATCGTAGCCGACCTTGCCGTCGGACGTGATCCAGATCTTGGCGCCATTGGCGCTCTTGTCGCCGGACATGGCTTCAACCCGGGCTGTGTCCTGGGCGATGAGGTCCGTTGAGGAGCTACCGTCGTCGAGGGACCACAGGATCTTGGCATTCCCGGCCAGATCGTTCGACATGACATCAAAAATTCTGATGCCGACGAAGTCCTCGGTCTGGCCGGTGTAGATGTCCGTTTGCGCTTGTGGCGTGTTGTTCAACGACGCAGTGGTGCCGCCGCCCGTGTTTGTCGCCATGTCAGCCCCCCAAGGCTACCGAGCGTCGCCCCGACGACTCGGTTATCTTTCGTTAACTATTAGGATTTTTCGCGGCACGACAAGTGCTTAACGGCGCGCTCGTTCAAATATTTTGTTGATCTCGTCTCAAAACGAGACTCACGCCTCGCCGATTCCTCTGGACTCAGCGGGTAATGTTTCATTTACAATCCGTTTTATGCCGACCTAGGCGCACGCACCGGTGGAGAGAGCATTCGGCCGGGTTCCCGTGCCATGCGCCTCAGCCGCCGAAGGGTTCTGGCACTCGTCTGCCCCATCGATCTTGAACGAATAAGGCAGCGCCCGCCTCCACGGGCGCTGCCTTTCCTTTTGGCTTGCGCACCGTTTGCCTGATCGGCAGCCCCGCTCTATCAGCGCCGCGATTCACGAAATTTATAAGCAGGTTCCATGGCACTGACGATTTCGAGCGCATTCGACGCCGGCAATATCCGCGTTGTGAAACAGGACGGCGACAAGGCTGACCTGGAAATCGTCAAGGACCACATGTCCGACTTCTACCAGTGGTTCTACTTCCGGGTTGCCGGGGGAGAAGGCCGCGAGCTGACTCTGCGCATCACCAATTGCGCGGGCTCAGCCTATCCCAACGGCTGGCCGGACTACAAAGCAGTCGTTTCCCCTGACCGCGAGGAGTGGTTGCGGGTCCAGGACACGAGCTACGCCGACGGCGTCCTCACCATCCGCTTCACTCCCGACACCGACTGTGTCTGGGTCGCCTATTTCGCGCCTTACTCGATGGAGCGTCACCACGACCTGATCGCGACCTACGCGTCGCTTCCGATCGTCGACTATGCGTCGCTCGGCAAGTCGCTCGACGGCCAGGATATCGACTGCCTCAAGGTTGGTGACGGCGCCCTGAACGTCTGGCTCTACGCGCGCCAGCATCCGGGTGAGTCCATGGCCGAGTGGTGGATGGAAGGCGCGCTCGAAAAGCTGTGCGACCCTGAAGACCCAGTCGCCCGCGTCCTCCGCCGCGACTGCACCTTCCGCATCGTTCCCAACATGAACCCTGACGGGTCGCGGCGCGGCCACCTGCGGACCAACGCCGTCGGCGTGAACCTCAATCGCGAATGGCATGCCCCGACGGCCGAAAAGAGCCCGGAAGTCCTCGCCGTCCGCAACGCGATGGACGAGACGGGCGTCGACTTCGCCATGGACGTGCACGGCGACGAAGCGATTCCGGCGAACTTCCTGGCCGGTTTCGAGGGCATCCCCTCGCTGACCGACCGCCAGCTGGGTCTCTTCAACAGCTTTTCCGACGCGCTGGAACGCATCTCGCCCGACTTCCAGACCAGCCAAGGCTATGAAATCCCGGCGCCGGGCCAAGCGAACATGTCCATGTCCACGACGCAGCTGGCCGAACGCTACGGCTGCGTCTCGATGACGCTCGAAATGCCGTTTAAGGACAATTTCGACCTTCCCGATCCGCTCTACGGTTGGAGCCCCGAGCGGTCGAAGTTCCTGGCCTTCGCCTGCCTCGATGCGCTGCACGCGATCCTGCCGGACCTCGCGAAGGCCAAGTCGGAGAAATAGGAATGCCGCAGCTCGTCCTCATCCGCCACGGCCAGTCCCAGTGGAACCTCGAGAACCGCTTCACGGGCTGGTGGGACGTCGATCTTTCTGATCAGGGCGTGGCCGAAGCGCGCGCCGCCGGCGCGTTGCTGAGGGAGCGCGGGTTCGAGTTCGACCGCTGCTTCACCAGCGTCTTGACCCGCGCGATCCGGACGCTCCACTTGGTCCTTCATGAGCTCGACAGCCTGTGGCTTCCGGTCGCCAAGGACTGGCACCTGAACGAGCGTCACTACGGCGGGCTGACGGGCCTCAACAAGCAGGAGATGATCGACAAGGTCGGGGCTGAGCAGGTCAAGACCTGGCGCCGATCCTACGACATCCCGCCGCCGCCGCTGCCCAGCGACAGCCCCTACGACGTCTCCACGGACCGCCGCTACAACGGCATCCCCGTCCCGGTTACCGAAAGCCTCAAGGACACAATCGCTCGCGCGCTGCCCTATTACGAGCTGGAGATCGTGCCGGCGCTCCGGCGCGATGAGCGCGTGCTTGTCGCCGCGCATGGCAATTCCATCCGCGGCATCATCAAGCATCTCTCGAAGATCGGCGACGACGAGATCGTCGGTGTCGAGATCCCGACGGGCCAGCCGCTCGTTTACGAGCTGAACGAGGACCTAAGCGTCCGGGAAAGCTATTATCTCAGCGAGCGCGCGGCTTAAGGCAGCACGTTAGGCAGCGACCGAGCTGCCGCCCTTCTGCAGGTACATCGACTCGTCGGCGCGGGCCATGACGCTTTCCGGCCCGTCGTTCGGCTCGATGGTGGCGATGCCGATGGCAACGCTCAGCGGCAGGCACGTCCCCTCGAAGCAGAATTCGCATCCCGCGACCAGCGACCCGAGTCTCTGCGCCGTTTCCCGCGCGCTGGTCTCATCAGCGCGCTCCAGCAGGATCGCGAATTCGTCGCCACCGATTCGGGCAACGCAGTCGCTCTTCCGCACCCCTTCGGAGAGAAGTTCGGCGACCTGGATGAGCGCTTGGTCTCCGGCTAGGTGGCCGAAGCAGTCATTGATCATCTTGAGACCGTCGATGTCGACGAAGAGCACCGCCGAGCAGTCGTCGTAACGAGCAACGCGATCGATTGCGGCCTCAAGCTGGCGCATGAATCCGCGGCGGTTGGGAAGCTCGATCAGGACGTCCTGGTGAGCTAGCAGATCAAGCAATTGGACCCGCTGCTGCAGCTGAGCGACCTCACCGCGCAGCCGGCGGAGTTCCGCGAGCAGCACTTCCGGATCGGTCACATCGATCACGACATCATCCATAGCCGAACCGGATTCCCCTTGTTCATGTGAGACATAGCCTGATTCGGGCCCTGTTTAAATCCTGACTTTGCCCGAGGCGTTGCACCCGTCCGTCCATGTTCCTAAACGGCACAGCTCCGGAGGCAGAGGGAAACAGGCTCGGAAATGGCGCAGCCGCTCGTCGGGATCATCATGGGCAGCAGCTCCGACTGGGAGACGATGCGCCACGCCGCCGACACGCTGAAAGCGTTGGGCGTCGAGCATGAGGTAAAGATCGTCTCGGCCCACCGCACTCCGAAGCGCCTTTACGACTATGCGGCCTCGGCGAAAGAGCGCGGGCTAAAGCTCATCATTGCAGGTGCCGGGGGCGCCGCACACCTGCCCGGGATGGCCGCTTCCATGACCAGCCTTCCCGTCCTCGGCGTTCCAGTCGAAAGCCAGGCGCTGAAGGGTATGGATAGCTTGCTTTCCATCGTCCAGATGCCCGCCGGCGTGCCGGTCGGAACGCTGGCCATCGGACGCGCGGGGGCGGTCAACGCGGGTCTGCTCGGCGCCTCGATCCTGGCAATTACAGACGACCAATTGGCCGCTCGCGTCGAACGCTACCGCGAGGAACAAACCGCCGCGGTGGCCGATAGTCCGGAATGATCGTCCCGCCAGGTTCATCCATAGGCATTGTCGGAGGCGGCCAGCTCGGCCGCATGCTCGCGGTCGCGGCGGCGCAGCTTGGGTACAAGTGCCATATCTTCGATCCGCATGAGGACCCGCCAGCCGCGCACGTCGCCGCCGGATTTACGCGCGGCGCCTATGAAGATGCGGAAGCGCTCGCGGAGTTCGCGACCCAGGTCGATGTTATCACCTATGAGTTCGAGAACCTGCCTGTCGGACCGCTCGCCGTCCTCGGCCCGAAGTTGCGCCCCGGCACCCGCTCGCTCGCGGTGGCGCAGGACCGCGCCGTCGAAAAGCAGTTCATCGAGGAATGCGGGGCCACAGTCGCTGCCTGGCGGTCCGTCGACAGCGCGGACGACGTCGAGCGCGCCGTCGCCGAGCTCGGCACGCCGATCGTCCTCAAGACCCGCCGCTACGGCTATGACGGAAAGGGCCAGGCGTGGATCCGCAATCCGTCCGAGGCGCAGTCCGCATGGGATTCGATCGGCCACGAGCCCGCCGTCGCTGAGGCAGGCGTCGAGTTCGACGCTGAATTCTCCGTCATCGTAGCGCGCTGGGAAGACGGACGGACGACGTTCTGGGACAGCCCGGACAACGTCCACCGTGAAGGCATCCTACGCACGTCGACCGTGCCGCCGCCACCGGTAATCGCGGGGCAGGTCGAGCACGCGCGGACGGCCGCCGCGAACATCGCGAGCGCACTCGATCACGTCGGGGTCCTTACCGTGGAGTTCTTCGCCTCGCGCAACGGTCCCATCGTCAACGAGATCGCGCCGCGCGTTCACAACAGCGGCCACTGGACGATCGAGGGCGCCTTCACCTCGCAGTTCGAACAGCACATCCGCGCCGTCTGCGGCCTTCCGCCGGGCTCGACCGATCTCGCCTGTCACTCGGCGCGCATGGACAATCTCATCGGCGACGAGATCGCGGACTGGCAGGGGCTGCTCGCCGACCCCCACGCGCACGTGCACATTTATGGTAAGGGCGAGGCGCGGCCCGGCCGCAAGATGGGCCACGTGACGAGGATCGACGTCGGATGAAGATCATCGGGAGCTTCGTCAGCCCCTACGTCCGCAAGGTGCTGGCCTGCATGCACCTCAAGGGGCTCAGCTACGAGATCGATCCGATCACGCCCTTCTTCGGCAACGACGAGTTCCGCCGCCTCAGCCCGCTCTGCCGCATCCCGGTGCTGATCGACGGCGACTTCACGACCAGCGATTCATCGGTGATCTGCGCCTATCTCGACGAGGCCTATCCCGGCCATCCGCTGTTGCCGGCCGACCCGAAGGATCGCGCCCGCGCCCGCTGGCTGGAGGAGTTCGCCGACACGCGCCTCGGGGACCTCTTCATCTGGGGCCTGTTCTACCAGAAGATCGTTCACCCGCTCGTTTGGGGCGAACCTGGCGACCAGGCGCGCATCGCCAAGACGCTGTCGGAAGATGCGCCGGCGGCGCTCGATTATCTCGAAGGCGAACTGCCCGAGACCGGCTGGCTGTTCGGCGACTTCGGCCTCGCCGACATCGCCATCGCCAGTTTCTTCCGCAACGCCGCCTATGCAGACTTCGAGCCCGACGCCGGCCGCTGGCCGCGTGTGGCCAGCTTCGTCGCTCGTGCCTTGGCCCACGACGCGTTCGCGTCCACGTTCCCGTTCGAGAACATCCAGCGAAGCGTCGACATCAAGGGCCGACGTCAGGCTTTGCTCGATGCTGGAGCCCCGCTTTGCGAGCTGACCCTCGGCGAGCCGGTCCCGAGGCGCGGCATGATGAGGCTTTAGCCGGGCCGATTTTAACCTTTCGTTAGGCACGATCGGCGACCCTTCGGGCCGATCTCATGTCGCTCCATGCACACCTCGACTCCAGCCAGCGGACCAACGAACGCCGCGGCTCTCGCCGTCGCAAGCTTTGGCTCGAAGCGGAAGGCGCCGGGTCGGCGAAGGGCGCCGACGTGGTCATCCATGATTTGTCCGAAGAGGGCATGCTCCTCGAATGCTCCGTCTCGCTGAATGTCGGCGAGCGGCTCGAAGTGCACATTCCCGAAGCGGGCGAGACGCTGGCCGCGATCGTGTGGACCAGCGGCAAGTTCTTCGGCTGCAAGTTCGACGACCCGCTGTCCTCGGCGGCCGTCAGCGCAGCGCTTCTTCGCAGTCCCTCCCCACCGTCTGAGACCGAACGGTCGACGGCGCTCTACGTGGCACTCGTGGAGCTGAGGGCGCTTGCGAAGGAGATCGAGCGGATCACCGATCGCGTCGACAGCGCGATCAACCGGTTGAATACGGAACGGTAATTCTCGGGCTCGGGGATGACGTCAAAGTGACGTCACTTCGGGTGAAACCACTAAGCGACCCCTGTGGACAGTCGGGATGGGACGCGCCCGGCGCTCGCATATTCTTCCGTCCGCGGGGATCAGAGCTCGAGAGGCGCAGATGGAATCTGATGCCGTCTATTTTCGTCGCCGCGCGAGCGAGGAGAATCTCGCGGCGATCCGTGCGGATCACCCGCGGGCGCGCAAGGCGCATCTGGAGCTGGCCGGCCGCTACGATGACCTGGCCGACGCCATCGATGAGCAGGAACGCAGCGCCCTCCCGCGCAGAAGGAGAGGCAAGCGGACCGGCATGTGGCTCTAGTCCCGTTCAGACACCCATGATCTGACGCGCCGCCGCATGCCACGCCGGCGTGTTCCACAGCAGGTTGATCAGGATTGCGAGCGGCACGTTGATCGCCAGCCAGATCCAATAGGCTTCGTGCACTCGCCGATTCCGCACCACGTCCCAGACGAACAGCGGCGACACGGCCAGCAACACGTACAGGTCCGTCGCGATCGGGCTCGCGGGCAAGGTCGTCGGCAGCCAGCTCATGCGGTCGATCGCCGCCGGCAGAGGCATGGCCGTCGCGAGGAAGATCATGCGTTTGTGTAGCCCCGAATTCCCGCGCCGGGCCTTCAACCCCATAGCCATGAAGAGGGGAAAAGCGATCCCGATCCGCATCTGCAGCAGCAGGATGTTGTCGAGCGCCAGCAGCCGCTCTTCCATCTGCGGCCGCACGTCAGCCGGTGCAGTCTGAGCGAAGTTCCACACCTGGTGATACATGGTCGGCGCGAGGATCAGGCCCACCACGACGAGGGCGGGGACAAGCGCGAAAGCCGCCATCCCGAGGCGCATGTGCAGCTCCGCCCGCCCTGTCGCCATCAGCAACGACTGCGTCAGCAGCAGGAGCAGGAAAGAGCCCATCAGCACGGCATGGAAGTGGAGCACCGTCGGGAAAGGCGGCCTCTGCCCAGCTTGGACGGCGGCTACCTTCATCAACGAGTCGGGAATGAAGCCGGTGAGCACGATCACGATGAACCAGGCGGCCGTGAAGACGAAGATCCAACGATCGATCGCATGCGCTCGCGGCGTGCCCGAAAGCTCGTCCCGTCGTTGTTCCTGAGAAGAAAAACGCCCCGCTACAGTCGCCATGGCGTGTCCCCTTCGCCTCAGACCGTTCCACGGCGTTAACATATTTATCAGGTCGCGGCACCCCTGCCGCCCGCAGCCGGGGATCCGTTCGGACTTTCTAAACGATCTCCCCATATTCGCTTTGATTGTGGGGGCGGTGGACCAGCGACAGTTGGTCAAAGGACACGTCCATGAGGTTATCGAAGCGGGACACCGAGGAGGCGCTCTTGAGCGATTCAGCCCTTGCCCAGCGGCTGGAGACGATCGTTGGCCGCACCCTGGTCGAGAAGGCCATTCACGAACGCCGGCAACCAATTCCGTCCGGCCGCGACTGATTGCCTAGCGCTGAAGGGGAGGCGCTCATGCCACACTACAATGTTTACGCCGGGAGCGGCGAGGGCGGCCGCACGTCGCGCGTCTACAGCTTCACCGCCGAGGACGACCTGGCCGCAGAGAAGTTCGTTCTCGCACGGCTCACCGACAAGCCGGTCGCTCTGGTGCTTCTCGAGGCGGATCGCGCGCTACGAAGGAAAGAAGGCATGAACCGTCTCCTTCCGCTCGGGCTCATCGCGGCCGCGGCATTGACGATCACTGGCTGCGGGCAAGCGGACCAGGCCACCGCGCGGTCTACGGTCACCGTCAAGCTCCCGCCGGCGCAACCGGCTGCGGCCAAGCCTGGCTTTTCCAACGCCTCGGAGACTGGGTTCCGGCCGTGACGGGCTAGTGGCAGCTAGGGCTCATCTGCCCACGCGGCCCTCTTCATCCATGCTCGCGGCATGCTTATCAATTTTAGCGACGTAGTTGAGTGTTTCTTCGTGCCGCCACTTCGGAACATTGGGGGCCACGGACTGGATGCTCGGCCAGATACTCGGGTCAAGCATGCTCGTGCGTGCCGCCTTCTGAGCACGCAGAAGCGTCCCGCGCCCTGCGTTGTAGCTGGCGAACATGAAATGGTTCCGATCCTGACTGCCAGAGCCCCTCTCCCACTGGCCCCATAACTGCCGATCGTAATAAATCCCGGCGGCTATGTTCCACTCGGGCTGATCAATCGCAACTATTTCGGGGTTCTTGGATCGGATTTCCTTGAACGTCGCCGGCATCAATTGCATGATTCCGCGGGCACCGACCCAGCTCTTGGCGTCCATGCTGATGTTGCTTTCCGTCATGGCTTGGGCCTTGAAAATCCGCCAATCGTATCCCGGACCGAAAAAGCGCTTCGTATATTTACGAAACGTGTCGTCGTATCTGTCGGAGACTGTCTCTGCTCCAGCTTGTGCTGATACAGTCAGTCCCACGAGCACGATCAGTAGGTTTGCCCTAGAGCTCGTCGTCAATTGAGAGCACCTCCTATGATCAGCGCGATGGAGACAAAGATGGCCGCAATGAATATCGCTACCGCGACATTGCCTTGTTTCAGTTCTACCGGGAAATCGACCTGAGGGGTCAGCCAATCAAAGACACGATAAGACAGGAACATCATTACGACACCCATGGTGGCGTACGCAAAATTCAGAAGAATGATTCTCCATTCCATGTGCCGTCCTTTGGTCGTTCGATGAGAGGCTTCCTGCGGACGGGCCTCACAACCACTTCATTATCGCAGCGGAGAATTGGCTTCTTCGGGGTTGGCTGCGGCGCGTTCGTCCTGGCAGGAAGATCATCCTGAACTGGTATTCTGCACCACCGCAGCATGGCTCCTCTCGCGCGAGGTCCTATGAGGCGGAAGCGCTCATTTGAGGATCGGGCTTTCTACCCAGCCTCCCCTCAGGTCATCCTAATGGGGGCTTCCGACTCATTCCGGACATTACCTGATCGCGCCTGTGACGAAGTCCTGCTCTCTTTTTTAGATGGACCGCTGTCCCAAGAACCCGTCCGGTCGGCACTTCGGGCTGGAGAACCCTGATCAGGCGTCAAGGCGAGCCAAGCGGCATCGCTGCCGCGACTGCGCGAGCGAGACGCGCGATCAAGGCTGGCCGACGCGGAACGAGCCTGACGGCTCATAGGTCGAGGACGTCCTAGAGGTCGCGACCTTCCCGAAGGTCCTTTGATGGGAGCGCCGTCGCTAATCGCAGCTTTCGACCCATTCCTGCCACTAGCGATGTCAGCGACTAGTCGACTCTCTGATAGCTAACGGCCGCTTTCGCGGCCGCTTCGCTATCCTCGGCGGCTCTAGCTTACCTCGGCTGGACTTCCTCGACCGGCAGGCCGAGCTTTGCCAGCTGCGGCTTCACCTTCGCAGCATCGCCCACGACGACCCAGACGAACCCGGCCGGATCGACCGCCTTGCGCAGGGCGGCATCGAGGCTCGCCTGCGTTTGCGCCCGATACTTGTCGGCCAGCAACTCGTAATAATTGTCCGGACGGCCGTAGAGCGCGTTCGTCTGCATCGCGGAAAGGACAGCGACCGACGTCTCGAACTGACCCGGCAGCTGCTGGATACGGTTGGCGATCGTGCGCTGCAGTTCCTCTTGGGTGACGCCCTTGGTCGTCAGGAACTCACGGATGTCGGTCCGCAGGGCCGCGATGGAATCGCCTGTGCGATCCGCCTGCACCGGAGCGCTGAGGATGTACGGCACGGCCTTGGCGTTCAGCTGCGCCGTTCCGCGCACGCCGTACGACCAGCCCTTGTTCTCGCGCAGGTCCATGTTGATGCGCGAAAGGAACTGCCCGCCGAGCACGTCATTGCCGCCGGTGATCGGCGCCATCTCGCCGCGCGGATCGATCTGCGTGACCTGGCCGGCGAGGATGTACGACTGCGGACTCCCCGGACGGTCGATCAGCACGATGCGTTCGTTGTGCGGACGCGACGGGGTTGCGCCGAATGTCTTCTCGCCCTTGGCCACGCCGGCCGGCGCAGTCCACGTACCGAAGCGCTGCTCAAGCTGCTGCTGCACCTCTGCCAGAGGCAAGTTCGACACGACGAAGATCTGGAGATTGTCGGGGCGCAGCCAACGCTGCTGGAAGCCTACGAGATCGTCCCGCGTGAACGCCTTCACTGCGTCCGGACTGCCCGACCCCGTCGCCGCGTACGGATGGCCTTCGCCATAGAGCAGCGTCGGCAGCTCGCGCGCGGCCATGTTCTGCGGATCCTTCTGCTCCTGCGCGATGCCGGTAAGGATCTGCGTGCGGACGCGCTCCACTTCGGCCTGGTTGAAGTCCGGCCGCTGCACGATGTCCGCCAGCAGGTCGAGCGACGGGCCGAGGTTTGCGCTGAGCGCCGACAGAGTGACGTTGCTGATGTCCGCGCTGCCCTGCGCGGCGATCTGCGCGCCGAGCTTCTCTTCTTCCTCGGCGATCTGCTGCGAGCTCTTGCCCGCCGCTCCCTCGTCGAGCAGCGCCAGCGTCATGCCCTGGAGGCCGCGTGCGTTCGCCGTATCGGCCGAATAGCCGGCGTCGAAGCCAAGCGCGATCTGCGTCACCGGAACTGTCGTACGCTGCGCGTAATTCAGCTTCACGCCGTTCGACAGAGCAACATGCTGGACGGTGGGGAAGTCGAGCTGCGGATTGCTTCCGACGTTCGGCATGTCTCGCTTCACGATCGGCGTCTTGATGTCCGCGCTCTTGCCCTTCTTCGGCTTGAACTTCGTCTCCTCGTACGGGGGACGGTCGCCGGGCTCGAGGCGGATCGCGAAGACCGGACGCGACAGCCACTGCTGCATCGCCGCCTTCACGTCGGCGGGTGTCAGCGCCGCATAAGCGTCGAGGTTTTTCTTGTAGAAATCGGAATCGCCGACGAAGACCTGACCTTCGGCAAGCGCGACGGCCTTGCCGCCGAAGCCGCCGACTTGCTCGAGGCCGCGGATGCGTCCGCCAACCTCGCGCGTTGTCGCGCGGCGCACTTCATCCTCGGTCGGGCCGTTGGCGACGAAGTCGGCGATGATCTCGTCGAGGCGCTTCTCGACAACCGCCGGATCGACGCCCGGCTTCACCGTCGCGTCGACCTCGAACAGGCCGATCCGCTGGAAGGGCTGCAAGCCAGCACTGACGCTGACGGCCAGCTTTTCCTCGCGCACCAGGATGCGGTCGAGACGCGAGCTGGCGAGGCCACCCAGGATCGAACCGCCGATGTCGATCGCCGCAAGCTGGGGCGACTGCATGCCCGGAACCGCCCAGTGACGCTGGATCTGCGTCGCGGCGACCCGATCCTTCATCACGATCGACTTGGGTGCGGCGAGCGTCGGAACGTCCGCTGCGGCGGGCGTGTTCACCGGGCCCGACTTGATCGTGCCGAAATACTTCTCGACCAGCGGCCGCGCTTCCGCCGCAGTGATGTCGCCGGCGAGGACGAGCACGGCATTGTTCGGGCCGTACTTGTCGATGAACCATTCCTTCACCGTGGCCAGGCTCGCCGCGTCCAGGTCCGCCATCGAACCGATGGTCGAGTGTTGATACGGATGGCCGTTAGGGAAGAGGTTGCCGAGCACCTCATATTCGACGAGGCCGCCCGGCTGGTTGTCGCCTTGGCGCTTCTCGTTCTGGACGACGCCGCGCTGGTTATCCAGCTTCTGCTGGTCCATGACGCCGAGCAGGTAGCCCATGCGATCGGACTCCATGAACAGGGTCCGGTCGAGCGCCGCCTTCGGCACCGTCTCGAAATAGTTGGTGCGGTCGAACCAGGTGGTCCCGTTGTAATCGGTCGCGCCGATCTGCTGCAGATACGTGAAGTAGTCGCCCGGCAGATTGTCTGACCCGTTGAACATCAGATGCTCGAACAAGTGCGCGAAGCCGGTCTTGCCCTTCGGCTCGTCCTTCGACCCGACATTGTACCAGGTGCTGACCGCAACCACGGGCGCCTTGTGATCCTCGTGCACGAGGACGGTGAGGCCATTCTCGAGCTTGAAGGACGTATGCGGGATCGCGACTTCCTGGACCAAAGCGGAAACCGGCGCCGGCTCGGCGGGAGCAGCTGGTGCGACGGCAAGCGGCGGTTCCGGCAGCGGCGCGACGGCTGCGGTTTGCGGCGCGCTCGCGCAGGCGGCGAGCGCAGCGGCACTCGTCAGCAGGAAGGTCAGGCTGCGAAATCGCATGGTCTTGGAACTCCGGGAATAATTCGAAAATCGGCGGGACCTTAACGGCGAAGCCCCGCCGCGCAACTGCCGTCGACAAACGGCGGTTGGTTATCGACGAACGGCAGGAACGTTTCGTCATTCGCTCGGAATTCCGACCGCTCCCTTGAGCACGTCGCCGAGGCCGAACTTCTTTTTTTTCTTCGGCTGCTGCTGTTGCGTCCCTGGCTGTCCGGCGCCGCTGTCCATGCCGCCCATTTGCGGCATTCCGAGCATCAACGAAGCGGTCGTCTTGAAGCGCGCCTTCGCGACCCACTTCGGCGCCTTCGGAGCCTCGGCAAAATTCGCTTCCGGGCCGTAGCCGATCGCCATGATCATGCCCGCCGGAGATGCGGTCACGACTTCAGCGGGAAGCACGCATTCGCTCGTTGTCGGCGGCATGACGTGACCCGTGCCGATCAGCCGCTTCACTTCCGCAGGCGGCAGGTAATCCATCAAAGGCGTCATCGCGGGGCTCTTTGACGAGCTCCACATGAGCACGTCGCCGTTGCCGTTCGACCCGAACATCGCGAGCGCATAGCCGGTCGCGGTGGGCGCCGGAGTCCAGGCTAGCCGGGCCGCGCCCGACGGAAGCGATCCCGCCTGGTGCAGGTTCAGCCCAGGCATGAAGTCCTGCGCCAGCGTGAAGGCGATCGGCGGCGAGTAATTGCCCTCGACCTTGTGCGCGCCGAGCAGCGATCCCGTCGCCGGCACCTGGCGGTTGTCCTTGTTGTTCGGCCACTCACCAAAGCCCGGCGCCGTATGCGGCACGTTCGCCATCCGCGCGGCATTGGCCATTGCCGCCATTCCCGGAGGCACTTGCCCGGCGGCAAGCTTCGAGAAGTCGATCACCGTCGGCTGGCCCGCGCCCGCGTGCTCGCCGCAGCCCCAGTAGATCAGCATCCGGCCCTTCGGCTTCTCGTAGCCCTGCGGCATGCCGTAGGTTTCCTTCACCGGCTTCGCGACTTGCGGCGTGATCAGCGGCAGGCTCGCGCCCATCTGCAGTCCCGGCGGAATCAGGTGGTTGGCCTCCGGCGCCGTCGTCGGCTTCGTCTTCGAGGCGAGGCGGAGGTCCAGCGTGTGCATCACAGAAGGCGCACTGCCGCTCATCATGCCCATGATCTGGCTCATGCTCGGCCGTCCGCCGCCTGGCGTCATGCCCGCGCCGAGCCCGCCCGCCGTCGAAACGTCCATCCAGTAGCTCGCGATCGGAGGCGGCGCGCTCGCCGGCGCTGCCGCATAAGCCATTGCACCGCACGCGGCCGCAGACACACCCGCAGCCAAGATGCTGATCTTGTTCATCGATTTGCCCCCTGTTGAGCGGCCTTTATCCAACGGCCTCGCGCTCGCATCAATCCCCTGCTAGCGGCGACCCTGAAATGAAAGACATTACTAAGATCCGCAATTTTTCGATTATTGCGCATATCGATCATGGGAAGAGCACGCTTGCCGACCGGCTGATCCAGCGGACGGGCGGGCTGACCGAGCGCGAGATGACGCACGGGCAGATCCTCGACAACATGGAGATCGAGCAGGAGCGCGGAATCACCATCAAGGCGCAGACCGTGCGGCTGGAATGGAACGGCTATGAGCTGAACCTGATGGACACGCCCGGGCACGTGGACTTCGCGTATGAGGTCTCGCGGAGCCTCGCGGCTTGCGAGGGCGCGTTGCTGGTCGTGGACGCGGCGCAGGGTGTCGAGGCGCAGACGCTCGCCAACGTCTACCAGTCGATCGAGCACGACCATGAGATCGTGCCGGTCATCAACAAGATCGATTTGCCGGCCGCTGACCCGGAGGGCGTCAGGCAGGAAATCGAGGAAATCATCGGCCTGGACGCGAGCGAGGCGGTCCTGGCTTCTGCGAAGAGCGGCATCGGCATCGACGAGGTTCTTCAAGCCATCGTCGACAAAATTCCGCCTCCAAAAGGAGACAGGGACGCGCCGCTGAAGGCGATGCTCGTCGATAGCTGGTACGACCCGTACCTAGGCGTCGTCATCCTGGTGCGCGTGATGGACGGGGTCATCCGCAAGGGCGCGCAGATCAAGTTCATGGCCGCCGGCACGATGCACCTGGTCGACCGCGTCGGCTGCATGCGCCCGAAGATCGAGCAGCTGCAGGAGCTCGGCCCCGGCGAGATCGGCTTCATCACCGCGCAGATCAAGGAAGTCGCGGAAACCCGCGTGGGCGACACGATCACCGATGCGAAGCGCCCCGCCGCCGAGCCGCTTCCCGGCTTCAAGGAAGTCCAGCCGGTCGTCTTCTGCGGCCTGTTCCCGGTCGACGCCAACGACTTCGAGAAGCTGCGCGACAGCCTCTACAAGCTGCGCCTCAACGACGCCTCGTTCAGCTTCGAGATGGAAAGCAGCGCGGCACTCGGCTTCGGCTTCCGCTGCGGCTTCCTCGGCCTATTGCACCTCGAGATCATCCAGGAGCGGCTGACCCGCGAATACGACCTGGACCTGATCACCACGGCGCCGAGCGTCGTCTACAAGATCCACCTCAGCCATTCGAAGAACGAAGCGGCGAAGGTCATCGAGCTGCACAACCCCGCGGATATGCCCGACCCCAACCGGATCGAGATGATCGAGGAGCCGTGGATCGACGCGACCATCTACGTCCCCGACGAATATCTCGGCTCCATCCTGAAGCTGTGCCAGGACCGCCGCGGCATCCAGAAGGACCTGACCTACGTCGGCACCGGAAGCCATGCGCGGGCGATGCTGCGCTACGAGCTGCCGCTCAACGAAGTGGTGTTCGACTTCTACGACCGGCTGAAGTCGATCAGCCGCGGCTACGCCAGCTTCGACTATCACCAGATCGGCCACCGCGAGGGCGACCTCGTGAAGATGAGCATCCTCGTCAACAACGAGCCCGTCGACGCGCTGAGCATGATCGTCCACCGCGGCAACGCCGAGGCACGCGGCCGCGGCATGTGCGAGCGCCTGAAGGACCTGATCCCCAGGCACATGTTCAAGATCCCGATCCAGGCCGCGATCGGCGGCAAGGTCATCGCCCGCGAAACCATCGCCGCTTTGCGCAAGGACGTGACCGCCAAATGCTACGGCGGCGACGCGACGCGGAAGCGGAAGCTGCTGGAGAAGCAGAAGGAAGGTAAGAAGCGGATGCGGGAGTACGGCAGCGTCTCGATCCCGCAGGATGCGTTTATCGCGGCGCTGCGGATGGGGGAGGAGTAGCCGAGCGCAGCGCCGCCGACGCGAAGCGTCGCCGAAGCAGCGCGTAGAGACTACGACGACCCGGCCGGCGCGCGAGCGAACGGCCTAAGCCGAGAAGCGAGACGCGTCCGACGTCACGGGATTTAATCCCGTGACGATTGTTCATCCCTCTATCCAGTCGTCCGGGATGAGTTTGTTTCCACCTCTCCATCGTTCGACCACCGACGATTGGAACCAATCTCCGGCTTCGTCGGCGTGGTCCACGACAATGATTTGAAAACCATCAGTAGCGGCGCGATCCCACAAGAACCGGAAAAGCCGGACCACCGCCTTACGATCATCGTCCTCAACAGCCAGCTGATCTAGTTGATCGTCGCTCACCGGGTAGTGAGCCTTCGACGGCTGGTCCAAAACCAAGAAAGCTGGCACCGGTCGATTACGAATCCTAAACCAAAGGTGGAGCGCCACATGGGTGATGATATGGCAACCGACCCAATTGTCGCCGCTACCCATCTGTTCGAGGCGAATTGCACCATTCGGAGTGTCCGCGACGACGGTTAGCCGCTTGAAATCCAGCCTGGTTCGCCCTTCGGAATGTTCAAGCTCAAGGGCGCGTGCATAGTCCGTCATGAAGTTCGAGAGATTTGTCTCAGCATTGCGCAGACGGTCTTCAAAAGTGTCGCCGGCGAGCTTTGATTCAAGTTGCTCAATACGATAGCGAAGCAGTTCAATTTGAGAGTGCAGATCGCCCTCATTGCTTTCGCTTCGATTTTCCAAAAACGAGGTGATCCGACCCTGCACTCGCGACCGCTGCAGTGCCTCTTCTCGTAGACGCTTAATCGCGTCTTGCTGATCCACGACCGCATTGACCTGCGCTTGGTTCGTTGAAAGACGAGACTCCAAATCCCGCCTTTGTTTCCGAAGTTCAGCCACATATGACTGGAGGCGGGGGTTATTCTCATGCAGTGCCGATATTCGCGCGCCTACGTCAGATAGCTCGTTCTTTAGATCCGCAAGCGTCGAAGTAAGCTGAGGCACGTGAGAATCGCACAAGGGACAGATGGTAACACCATTGCTGTCCGTCGCGACAATCGAAAGAGCCCTCAGTCGCGCTGTTTGTTCGGAGAGTTCTCGCTGATATGCGTCTCTATTAGACGCGAGGAGAAGCGCTTCCTCTATCTTCTGTCCGATATCAAAGAATTCGCTACGGAGAGCTTCACGTTCCAGCATCAACTCGTCGAGTTCGGTTCGCTCACCGCTAGTTACGTCATTCCTGATCGGCGCCTCCGCGGCCAGTGACAATAGTTCGAAGGTCTGATCCGCACTGGACGGGCGAGCTTCGAGAGCAATCAAACCAACGTCGCGAGCCTCAGCGAGCAGTGAGCCTGCTCTAGCTAGGCTTGTTTCTTCCCAACTGATCGTCGCATCGAGTTGTCGCTGGATGAGCCGGAGATCTCTACGCAGCTGATTGAGTTCGAGCTGCTCTTGTAGCTCAGTTTCCGAGACCGCACCGACGAAGAAAGGAAGAGTGTCTTTGATAGCTTGAGCTACAAAGCTATCTTGTTGATTGAAGAATAACTGATTCTTGTTGTCGATCAGACTCTGGTCCTGAAAGCAGTAAATCCGAGAATGTGAGAAGTTCGCTTCTAGCGGCGGACGGTGATAGCCTTCTGGTGCAACAAAGAGGTTTTCAGGGAGGCCTACGTATCTGGACAGCGTGAGCTTGAGTGAATCTATGGTCGCGTTCTGTGAGAGATTCTCAAGCGCTGGTGCCTCATCAGAGTCTTGAAAGCGCACGTCGATTTCGGAACTTGTTGCCTTACCTCCAGTGGGATTGCGGCGCGCTATTAAGAGGTATTTTTCGCCGTCGGTCAAAACGACCGCATACCACGCAACCTTCCGCCGGATGACACCCTGAGGAACGTGACATTCACCGGAGCCCAAACAGTAATCGATAATGTGAATTAGGGCCGATTTACCGGTCTTTGACTCACCAGTGATTATGCTCAGCCCGTGAGCGTTGAACTCGACGGAGCGGACTTCTCCTTGGTGGCCGTAGACGAGCAATTTACTTATAGTGATCTTCAAATCTAACCCCCAACGCCGTGAACACTGTTGCGGGAGTTCCAGCGGCGGCCAGCCACTTTCCTACAAAGTGCGATTTTTTCAGGATGTTCTCGACTTCGGTTGAGCCGCTTTGCCCAGTGTACCTCTTTAACGAGGCATTCGGCTTGGCGAAAAGAGAAGCGTCCCCTGAGAGTTCTGCCAGTCCCCCGAGTGTCGCGAGAAGAATGCCTTTGGAAGAGTAAGGTGAGAGTTCTGCAACTCGCTGAGGGAACGTAGCAATGACCTCCCCGAACTTTTCAGTCCAAGGCAAGAGCCTGGTCGCAAGCGAACCAGGCAATTTTGATCGGGTTTCCGAATGCAGAACAAATGGCGCGATCAGATATGCGTAGGCGAAAGGAAGCCCGGAACCCGTAACTTCAACATATCCTTCTGTTGCCCGCGCAATTGTCGCGCCGGTGAAGGCGGGGTTGAGCAAACGTATGCGTTCGCGACCTGCCCATTGATCAGCCATCTTTGAAAAGCGCCTCATAGTCTGGGTGCCAGCCAACCTTCATCTGATCGGCGAGCGCGTGATAAGATCCACTCGTCAGGAACTGTGCTCTTGCGTTTCGAATGGGCACTTCCTGCTCTTCGGCCCAGCCCAGCAGAGTCCGGCCCCATTTGCATTTCGCGACGTCATCCGCGCTGCTATCTAGCTCGTCGCGAAGAATGGCAGATTTTCTTTCCCATCGCTCAGCCAGCGATTGGTCGTAAGCGGCCAGTTCATCAGGATTTACCTTGAACTCGCGAACCCATTTTGACCGTTGAGCGCCGGACTTGAAAAAGTCCTTCTGCGCCCGGCGAATTCTAGAAGACCCAGCGTTAAGAGCCTTGATCTGCCTGACGAAGATCCGACCATCTAGCGGTTCCAGCGCCTCTTCGTCCTCGACGTCTTTCACGAAGATAATCGATGCGTCCGCTCAGATCCAAAAGCTGTATCTTCGCTCCTGACCCTTTCGCCCATTCGCTGAAGACTTTGTCCGTCCACCAGCCTTCCAACTCATTCCGAAAGCGCGGCAATTCTTCCTGCGTGCAGACGAACGCAATTTCTTGTTCGATCTCGTCGCCGAGCGCAGAAAGTCCGGCGAATCCATGCACGGCGGTGACGACGCTGACCATTGCTTTCCGAACTGGCGGTGGCAGTTGGAGGAAATCACGTCGGTCATTCTTAGTGGTTTGATTCGTGGAGGAATTGGCGGCTTCAATCAGCTTTGTAAGCGCCGCTACTTCGTCATCAGTCGTTCGGTCCGGTCCGAGCAGGGCCATTCCGGAAGTCGGCACGAGTTGACCGTTTGTCACAAGAAACAGACGACTGCCGGGCACAATCGCACCGTCTCGAATCTGGCGACTCCAGTTGCCGAGAGTCCGCCATACGGCGGCGTCGACATCCGAATATTCCTTATCTGTCTGAAGCGAGTGCTTGAGCTGCTCGAGGTCGGACTTCCCGGATTCATATTCAATGGCCACGTCCTCAAGTCTCTCGATCGAGACCGCGGCTGTGGGATGTCTTTTTAGTGCCCTCAGCGCCCGCAGGAGCGCGTAACGGAGCTGGTAATAATATCCGGCCGCAGGACCTGACGCCTCGGAAGGCAGTGTATTTGGATTTACGGGCACCAGTCGCCTACGATCCGCGATCCGTACTCGACGTCGACCCGATCTCAGAGAGCGGATTACGGCTGATCAGCCCCCACAGCCGCCCGTCTGTTTCAGAGCCTCTCGCGCCGAGCTCGATCAGATATTCTTTGGCATGCTTCTCACTGAGACCTGTCACGCTCGCTAGCGTTTCGAGCTTCCGCCACCTCGGTCCGTCAGCAAGCATTTTCTTGAGCAGTTCTTCGACTGCGCGATCAAATTTTGGATATTTGCTCTGACGGCTGAGATGTGACGAAAGCCATGTGGTCGACAATGATCCTAATGTGCCAAGGGCTGCACCCAAAAGCACCCAAACGCCTTCGGCCATGTCCCCTCCCCAGGAAACAAGTCGTCACTCGGCACGAACGCTTCATGGCCGTTATTTAGATTTTGTTCAACCAGCGGGGTTTGCGGGAATCTCACCCAATCCGCCCCGCCTCCACATGCGCCAGCCATCGGCTGAACGCATCCGCCTCCTCCAACCCGTCCTCCGGCAGCTTCGCCCCGCCCGTCGCCAGCGGCTGCGGCGGCGGGTTGTGCGGGCGGCGCTCATATTCCGACGGCAAGGGCTTGCGGTTCTTCATGCCTGCTCTCCCTGCCGGATGAGGAAGTCCGCCTGGGCTTTCGCTTCCCATTCGATCTGTCTCGCCGCCTCCGCCGCCAGCTCGTCTCGTCTCGCCTGCCGCTGGGCCTCCGTGGTCATCTCGCTCCATTGTTCCTCGCTGTAGCCGGCGGCGGGCGGGGTGGTTGCTCCGACGTGGGCTCGGCTCGGTTCCAGGGCGTAATCGAAGAGATGCTGAAGGAAGCGCCGGGGCGGGTGTTCGGGGCGTTCGGGCTTGCCGGCCGCCGCCCATAGCTTGCGCCGCTGCTCGTCGAGCGCCGCGCTGAACGGTGTCTCCGCAATCCGGATCCAGCCGTGGCCGTCGCGGCGGAAGCTCGCCAGCAGGTCGAAGGCGGAGATGCTCAGCTCCGTCGCGGCGAGGTCGAGGCCGATCTCGATGAAGGTGATCTGGCGCAGGTAGAAATCGGCGGCGACGATATTGCCGGCGAGGCGCTCCTCCCGCTCCATGCGGACCTTGCCGAGATATTTGCGGACGATGTTCTCGATCACCTCCAGCTTCTGATCGTCGCTGATGGCGGGGTCGGGCTCCGGCTCGGCGCCGCGGAGGCGCGAGGGCGGGGCGAGCTGCGCATTGCGGGCGGCGGCATCGGCGACGCCCTGGGCGATCTTCATGCTGCCGTTCGCTTTCGCGATGGCCTTTGCGCGGTCGTAGGCGATGCGCAGGCTGGTGCTGCCGGGGCGCTTCAGAAGCTGGTCCATGCCGTAGGCGTTGCGGCCGATGGCGAGGGCGGCGCGGCGCTTCGACCCGGTGCTGGCGAGCAGGGCGATGAAGGCGCGCTGCGCATCCGCGTCCCAGCCGTTGACGCGCTGGCGGACGGGGACGGGCTCGAAATCGAGGAGGTCGCCGAGGTGGGAGAAGTCGCCCTGGCGGGCGGTGCCGGTGGCGCGACAGCGGTCGCAGATGACGGGGATGCTCATCCGCGAGGGTGGATCAGACGAAATCCAAATAGGACAGCGGAAAGTGGCGTGAAGCTGCCCTACGGAGCGCTGCGGCTCAACACGCCAAGACAAACCGAAGTCGCGATTCTGTATCATCGCGGGACATTTTAATGGAGTGCCCGGAAACAGCCGTTATGGTAAATAAATCCCGCTCGGTACCGTGCAACGCGTGAAGTTCCGCCAAGGTGAACACCGCGTCCCAACCGGGCTCCACGGCACGATCCTCTGCGGCTTCACTCTGCAGAGGAGACTGGAAATGGCTACTGTTTCTAACGTCACCCTACAGATCGGGCGCGAGGAGGGCGATCGTCGTAGAGTGACGGTCAACTACCGCATCTGCTTTTCGGGATGCGAGGCGCTCGCTGGAAGCACATTCGTCGAAAAGGTCACGCTTCGCGGCGACGATCCGATCTGGGACGACCATCTCATCACGCTTCGCAACGCGTGCGTCAAAGCGGAGCGGGGCTGCGTCGACCGGTCGGTCTCGACGATGGTCAGCGAAAGCACGCTGGACGAGGACGGGGACACGATCATCCTCGGCTGGGTCATCAACCGCGACCGCGACGAGATCTACGCGCGGGTGACGCTCGTGCCCTTCGCGCCCACGGGCTCGGAAGCGGATTCGAACATCGTGACGGGTCAATTCGGCCCGGATTGATCGGCGAGTGCACTTCGGAACGCACCTGCGCCCCCGCGTGACAGGTGCGTTCCGGAGTGGCGGCCGGGCGCGCCCCAACAGGCCCGGCCTGGGTGACTTGGCTAACCCGGCATTCCTGTCATCGGATCGAAGCCCTGCACAATCACGTCGGCCGCGTTGGCCATCGTCAGGCCCTGCAGCACCACCTCCCCCAGCGGGCTCGGGTAGTAGTCGACGCCGTAAACGATCTTCAGCGTGCCGTTGGCCGCCGCCTCGAAATGCCAGTCGAAGTCCTGGTTGATCCAGATGCGGTCGAACGACGCGTCCGCGTCGCCCGCGCGGGTGTCGAAGTCGTCGACGGTCGTCACATAATAAGCGCCCGTCGTCCCGCCGCCGAGCACCAGCGTGTCGTTGCCCGCTCCGCCCGAGACGAGGTCGGTGTCCGCGCCCGTCAGAATGAAGTCGTTGCCGGCGCCGCCGATCAGGCGATCGTCCCCGCGCTTTCCGGTGATGTAGTCGTCGCCGGCGCCACCCTCGATGTAATTGGCGCCCCAGTCGCCGCTGAGGAAATCGTTGGCCGAGCCGCCGATCAGTCCCTCGATGCTGACGGTCACTCCCCGAAGGTCGTTCGCTTCGTTTAGCGCGATGTTGAGGCCGGTCGGGCTGTCCATCGAGAAGTTGGTGTAGAAGCGGTCGCGGTCGCCCGAGATGTTGGTCGTCCCAAGGTCGATCGCAACGCCCTGCGTCCACAGGCTGAAGTCGAGAATGTCCCGATCGAGCCCGCCGTCATAGGCCGCCGTGCCAGAAGGAGTTCCGAGGATGTCCTCGGATTGCGCCCTGATAATGTCGAAGCCCGAGCCGCCGCTGATGCGATCGACGCCGATCCCGCCAGCAAGGACGTCGTCGCCGTTGCTTCCGTCAATGACGAAGCCGCGGTTCTGGTCTGCTGTTGAATAGACGTACGGGCTCTCGCCGATGACGATGTGATCGGCACCCTTGCCGCCCTTGATGCTGATCGGCCCGAGGCTGGGAGATGGCTTCGGCATGTGCGTCCCCTTCGATGCGGGCGGCCGCGGCTCACCCGATGGCGCGACACCGGTGTCCGGCGCGAGAAAGCGAGACGCGCCGCAGGATCGTGAGGTTAAGGCGGGCTGGAAACGACGTTACGCATACGCGCCCCTCTGCGAGTCGTTATGCTATGGCTTTTAGCACAAGGGATGTTGACCCGCAGCGTTGCCGCACGCGTGTCGCCACGTCGAAACAAGTTGGCAGAATCACGAAAGAAATGGATTATTGATCTTCGGCAACTCAGCGGTCCCAAGACTTAATGGTGATTGCTCCGCGTAATCATTCCCGCGGATGCCGCGATGCTCCGCGAGATGGTCACACCGACTATGGTGAACCAGATCAGCGTCAGGATCACCGCGAGGATCCAGACGCGCCCGCCTTCCTGCGATTCCCGGATCGGACCGCTGCGCTCTTCCCTCATACCTTCGCCCCCCGGCGCAGCGCTCACTTCGCGCGAAGGCAGAGTACGCGACTCGCGAGCGGCAACAATTTAACTTTGGATAGCCATCCCGCTCTGGGACAGGCGGCGCTTGCTCTTGCCGCCCCCGCCTGCTTGTGAACGCAGGTGGCGTGGCATTTCGCGATAGACCGGGGCGGGACGTTCACGGACGTCATCGCCTGGGACGAGAGCGGCAACTTCCGGACCGAGAAGCTGCTGTCGGAGAACCCGGGTCAGTATGACGATGCCGCGCTGGAAGGCATCCGGCGCATCGTCGCGGAGGAAAGCGGAGAGCTCGGCGAAGTGCGCATGGGCACGACGGTCGCGACCAACGCCTTGCTGGAGCGTAAGGGCGCCCGGGTGGCGCTGGCGATCACGCGCGGGTTCGGGGACGCCCTGCGCATCGGATACCAGGCGCGGCCGGACATCTTCGCGCGGCATATCGTATTGCCGGATCAGCCCTATGAGGCCGTGATCGAGATCGCGGAGCGGGTCGGGGCAGGCGGCGAGATCGTCACGCCGCTCGATGAGGAGGCGGCGCGGGCGGAGCTGAAGCGCGTGCGTGACACCGGCATCGACGCGCTGGCGATCGTGCTGATGCATGGCTGGAAGTTCGGGGAGCATGAGCGGCGCGTGGCCGATATCGCGCGGGAGCTCGGCTTCGAGCAGGTCTCCGTCAGCCACGAGGTCGCGCCGCTGATCAAGCTGATCGGACGCGGCGATACGACGGTCGTCGACGCCTATCTCTCGCCGATCCTGCGGCGGTACGTCGACCGGGTCGCGGGAGGATTGCCGCCAGGAACGAAGCTGCAGTTCATGCAGTCGAACGGCGGCCTGACCGACGCGGGCGCCTTCCGCGGTAAGGACGCCATCCTGTCCGGCCCGGCCGGCGGCGTTGTCGGCATGGTCACGGCGTCCGGCGAAGACCGGCTGATCGGCTTCGACATGGGCGGCACGTCGACGGACGTCTCGCATTTTGCCGGCCGCTACGAGCTGGCGGACGAGAGTACGGTCGCGGGCGTGCGCATCCGCGCGCCGATGATGCAGATCCACACTGTCGCTGCCGGTGGCGGATCGGTGTGCCGTTTCGACGGCATGCGGTTTCGCGTGGGCCCGGAGTCCGCGGGCGCGAAGCCGGGACCCGCGTCTTACCGGGGCGGTGGGCCTTTGACCGTTACCGACTGCAACCTGTTCCTGGGCCGCATCGTCCCCAACGAATTCCCGGCCGTGTTCGGACCGCAGGGCGACGAGCGCCTCGACCCGGCAGCGTCCGAGGCGCGGCTGCGGGAAGTCGCGGACCATGTGGAGCGGGCGCTCGGGCGGCGCATGGAGCTTGCCGAGATTGCGGAAGGCTTCCTGCGCATTGCCGTCGACAACATGGCCAACGCGATCCGCAAGATCTCGATCGCGCGCGGCCATGACGTCAGGCGCTACACCCTGGTGAGCTTCGGCGGAGCGGGCGGCCAGCATGCGTGCCGTGTGGCGGACTCGCTCGGCATTGAGCGCATTCTCGTGCACCCGCTAGCGAGCCTCCTGTCGGCCTATGGGATCGGCCTGGCGGACGTGAAGGCGATCCGCGAGGCTGGCGTCGTGAAGCCGCTGAGCGAGGACTTTTCCCTGCCCCTGCAGGTGCTGGAAGATGCCGCGACCGAGGCACTGATCGAGCAGGGCGTCGAACGCGACCGCGTCGAGCTTCATCGTCGTGCGCGGCTGCGGCTCGCCGGAAGCGACACGACGCTGGAAGTCGAGGTCGGACCAGAGACGCAAATGCGCGAGACCTTCTCCGATCTTCACCGCAAGCGGTTCGGCTATGTTGACGAGGCGGGCGAGGTCATCGTCGATGCGCTGATCGTCGAGGCGGTCGCACCTACCGGGACCGAGGCGGTTTTCACGCAGCCGCCGGGCGGTGGCGCTGAACCGCGCGACTTTGGCGATTGGAAGGTCTTCGCGCGTAACGGCTTATCTGGCGAGCAGCGCGTCGAAGGACCGGCGCTCGTCACGGACCGCTCGTCTGTCACCGTGGTCGAACACGGCTGGAGAGCCGCACGGATCGAGGACGGAACGCTCGTCCTCACGCGTCCCACGCCCGTCCAACGCGCGCATGCGATCGGCACCGACGCCGATCCGGTGATGCTTGAGATCTTCAACAATCTGTTCATGGCGATCGCCGAGGAGATGGGCGTTGCGCTGCAGTCCACGGCGACGTCTGTGAACATCAAGGAGCGGCTCGACTTCTCCTGCGCGATCTTCGACGCAGAGGGCGCGTTGATTGCCAATGCACCGCACATCCCCGTGCACTTGGGGTCGATGGGCGAGAGCATCCGCACGATCATCGAAACGCGCGGCGGCAATCGCGACGGCCGCGGAATTAGGCGCGGCGATGCCTATGTGCTGAACGACCCCTATCGCGGCGGGACGCACTTGCCCGACATCACGGTGATCGTGCCGGTGTTCTACGGCGGCGAAGACGAACCGTCGGCGTTCGTCGCGGCACGCGGGCACCATGCCGACATCGGCGGGATCGCGCCGGGATCGATGCCGCCGGACAGCCGCTCGATCGACCAAGAAGGCGTGCTGATCGACAATGTGCTGCTCGTGGATGAGGGGCATTTCCGCGACCCCGAGATCCGTGCGCTGCTCGGCCTGGGCGAATGGCCGGCGCGCAACATCGATCGCAACATTTCCGACCTGAAGGCGCAGCTGGCGGCATGCGTGCGGGGCGCGGAAGTGCTTGCGGCGACGGCGCGCGATTACGGTCCTGACGTGATCGCCGCCTACATGCGGCATGTCCTCGCGAATGCCGAAGAATCCGTGCGGCGGTTGCTGGACAGACTCGACGATGGCGGGTTCGAATATGAGATGGACAATGGTGCGCGCGTCGCCGTGAAGATCGCCATCGACAAGGCAAGCCGCTCCGCAACGTTCGACTTCACCGGAACGAGCGCACAGCTGCCTGACAATTTCAACGCGCCTTATTCGATAGTGCGCGCGGCCTCGCTTTACGTCGTGCGCACGCTCGTCGACGATCCAATCCCTATGAACGACGGGTGCCTTCGTCCGATCAGGCTGGTCGTGCCGGACGGCTGCATGCTGTCGCCTCGCTATCCGGCGGCAGTCGTCGCCGGGAACGTCGAGACGAGCCAGGTGGTCACCGACACCTTGTTCGCCGCGACCGGGCGGCTCGCGCCGAGCCAGGGGACGATGAACAATTTCACCTTCGGCAACGCGCGCCACCAATATTATGAGACGATTGCCGGCGGGTCGGGTGCCGGACCTGACCACGACGGGACGAGCGCCGTGCAGACGCACATGACGAACAGCCGGCTGACCGATCCCGAAGTGCTGGAGACGCGCCTGCCGGTCCGGCTGGAGCGGTTCGCGATCCGGCGTCGCTCCGGCGGCGAAGGGCTGCACCGGGGCGGCGACGGGGTCGTGCGCGACGTACGTTTCCTTGAGCCGATGCGCGCGAACATGCTCGCCAACCGCCGGCGCGTTGCACCGAAGGGCCTCGCCGGCGGCGGCGATGCACTGCCAGGCCGCAACTGGGTGGAGCGTGTCGACGGGAGCAGCGAGCAGCTGACGGCCACCGACGCGGCGGAGATGCAGCCGGGCGACCGCTTCGTCATCGAGACGCCGGGCGGCGGCGGCTTCGGAGCGCGCGCATGAGCTATTGGCCGCTGCTGGGCATATTGCTCGTCGTCCTCGGCTTCGCGCTGCGGATGAACGCGATGCTGGTGGTGACCGTGTCGGCCATCGTCACCGGGCTGCTCGGCGGCATGGACCTGCACAAGGTCATTGCGACTTTCGGCAAGGCGTTCAACGACAACCGCATCATCGCGATCGTGTGGATCGTCCTGCCGGTCATCGGTGCGCTCGAACGCTACGGGCTGCAGCAGCAGGCGGCGGCAGTCATCCGCAAGATGAAGGCGGCCACCGTCGGGCGATTGCTGCTGCTTTATTTGGGCCTGCGGCAGATCACCGCTGCGCTGGGACTGACGAGCATTGCAGGTCACCCGCAAACGGTTCGGCCACTCGTGGCGCCGATGGCCCTTGCCGCGGCTGAGCAGCAGCATGGCGAAGTGGATGAGGAGACCGCCGAGAAAGTGAAGGCGACGTCGGCCGCGACCGACAATATCGGCCTGTTCTTCGGCGAGGACATCTTCATCGCGATCGGCTCGATCGTCCTGATCCAGCAGACGCTGATCACTTACGGATACAATCTGTCGCCGCTGCACCTGGCCCTGTGGGCGGTCCCGAGCGCGATCGCGGCCTTCATCATCCACGGGACGCGGCTTCTGCTGCTCGACCGCAAGCTGGGCCGGACGCGCAAATGATCACGCTGCACTGGCTCTATGCGCTCGCCGGAGCGATGTTCGCGGCCTTTGCCTTGCTCAGCGTCCGCGACAGGTCGAACCCCAAGCGGCTGGGCAATTCGGCGTTCTGGGGATTGATGGCGCTGAGCCTGCTCGGCGGCGATGTCATCGGCGATTTCGGCAACGGCCTGCTGGTGCTCGGGCTGGCGGCGCTGGGCGGCTTCGGCTTCATCGGCCGAAGCCATCCGGCGACCACCAGCGAAGGAGAGCGCGTGAGCTGGTCGGCGGAGCTGGGCAACAAGCTTTTCCTGCCCGCGCTCATCATTCCCGCGACCGCGCTGATCGGTACGCTCGTCTACAACTACACGTCCGTGGGCTCACTCGGCTGGATCGAGGCGAAGCGCGAGACGTACGTGTTCCTCTGCCTGGGCGCCTTGCTGGCGCTCGCAACGATCTATGCCTGGCTTCGCGCGCCCGTGCTGGCGCCCTTGCAGGAAGGCCGCCGTCTGATCGACGCGATCGGCTGGGCCGCGGTGCTTCCGCAGATGCTGGCGGCGCTGGGCGTGCTCTTCGCCGCGGCGGGTGTCGGGACGATCATCGGGGACCTGACACAGTCGGTCATTCCGAAGGGCAGCATCTTCCTGACGGTGCTCGTGTTCGCGTTTGGAATGGTCCTGTTCACGATGATCATGGGGAATGCCTTCGCTGCTTTCCCGGTGATGGCGGCGGCGATCGGCGTGCCGCTGCTCATTCAGGCGTATGGAGGCGATCCCGCGGTGGTCGGAGCCGTCGGCATGCTCGCGGGCTTCTGCGGGACGTTGATGACCCCGATGGCGGCCAACTTCAATCTGGTGCCCGCGGCGTTGCTGGAGCTGAAGGATCAGTATGGCGTGATCCGGGCGCAAATCCCGACCGCGCTGCCGCTGCTCGCAGTAAACATCCTAATCCTGTATTTCGCGGCCTTCCGATGAGCCGCTTCAGCCTCGACTCGGACACTGCCGCGCGTTTCGCGAGGATCGCGCTCGGCCACGTGCGGCAGGAATATCCGCACAAGCTCGACCATGTGCTCGGGTCCGACGAGGACGCGCTTCCGCCGCACGTGCTGCACCCCATCTTCTACGGCAGCTTCGACTGGCACAGTTGCGTTCACGGCTGGTGGACGCTGCTGACGCTGCGGCGTCTGTTCCCCGATACGGACGAGGCGCGGGCGATCGAGAAGCTCGCCGACCAGAGCTTCACCGCGGAAAAGGTGGAAGTCGAGCGCGCCTATCTCGACCGGCCGCTGAGCAAGGGGTTCGAGCGGCCCTATGGCTGGGCGTGGCTGCTGCAGCTCCATCTCGAAGCATCGCGGCACGCCGATGCAAGCTGGGCTGCCGAGCTGGAGCCATTGGCGCGGGCGTTCGCCAATCGGCTTCGCGAGCATCTGCAGGTCCTGACCTACCCCATCCGCGTCGGCACGCATTTCAATACCGCGTTCGCGTTGGTGCTCTCGCTCGAATGGGCGGAGGAGTTCGACGAGCCGCTGGCGGAGGCAATCTGCGAGCGATCGAAGCACTGGTTCGAGAACGATCGCGACTGCCAAGCGTGGGAGCCGGGCGGCGACGAGTTCCTGTCGCCCGCGCTGATCGAAGCTTTGTGCATGGCGCGCGTGCTGACGGAGCCGGAGTTCCACGGCTGGTTCAGCGGCTTCCTGCCGCGCGTCGATTGCGGGGAGCCGGCATCGCTGTTCATGCCTGCGACGGTCAGCGACCGCAGCGACGGCAAGATCGCGCATCTCGACGGGCTGAACCTCAGCCGCGCCTGGTGCTGGATCAGCCTCGCGCCGCTGCTGCCGGAGGACTCACAGCTCGCCTACGACACCGCCGAAGCGCATCTCGCCTCGGCGATGCCGCACGTGGCGGGGGATTATATGGGCGAGCACTGGCTCGCAACGTTTGCGCTTCTCGCGCTGCTCGCTAGTGACACTTGAAGCGGTCGAACGGCTCCAGGCAGGCATTGCACCGCCACTGAGCCTTGCACGGCGTCGAGCCGAAGCGGCTGACCTCCACCGTGTCGCTTGAACCGCATTGCGGGCAGACCGCCTGCGCCTCCGGATGTGGGGGATCGATCCCGTAGGCCCTGAGCTGCCGGCGCCCGCGCTCGCTGATCCATTCGGTCGTCCAGGGCGGGAAGAGCACCCGCTCGATGTGAACGTCGTCGAGCCCGGCCGCATCCAGCGCCTCGCGCACGAGGTGCTCGATGGCGATCGTCGCGGGACAGCCGGTGTAGGTGGGCGTCAGAAGGACTCGCGGCGGGTTGGGTGCGAAACCGCGCACGATGCCGAGATCGGTGATCGAGACGACCGGAATCTCCGGATCCATCACATGATCGAGCACGGCCATGATCGCCGCCTCGTCCCGCACAGCGACGTCGCTCATGGCGCAGCTATTACACCCGTTCGAGCGCCAGCGCGATGCCTTGGCCGACGCCAATGCACATGGTCGCGAGGGCGAGCTTCCCGCCGTTGCGCTGAAGCTCTTCGGTCGCGGTGAGCGCGAGGCGGGCCCCGGACATGCCGAGCGGATGGCCGAGGGCGATGGCGCCGCCGTTGGGGTTCACGCGCGCATCGTCGTCGGCAATGCCGAGCTGGCGCAGGACGGCCAAGCCTTGGGCGGCAAAGGCTTCGTTAAGCTCGATCACGTCGAAGTCGGCGATCTTGATGCCAAGGCGCTTGGTCAGCTTCTCGGAGGCTGGTGCTGGGCCGATGCCCATGATGCGGGGCGGGACGCCAGCGACCGCGGCACCGAGGACGCGGGCGCGGGGGGTAAGGCCGTTGCGCTTGGCCGCTTCTTCGGAGGCGATGATGAGCGCCGCGGCACCGTCGTTGACGCCCGACGCGTTGCCGGCGGTCACGGTGCCGTCGGGACGGACGATCGGCTTCAGCTTTGCGAGCGCTTCGAGCGTGGTCGCGCGGGGGTGCTCGTCTCGGTCGACGACGACGGGATCGCCTTTGCGCTGCGGGATTTCGACGCCGACGATTTCGGCAGCGAGGCGGCCGTTGGCCTGGGCCGCGGCGGCCTTTTCCTGGCTGCGGAGCGCGAAGGCGTCCTGGTCCTCGCGGCTGACCTGGAAGTCCTGCGCGACGTTCTCGCCGGTGCTCGGCATGGTGTCGTCGCCGTACGCGGCCTTCATCTTCGGATTGACGAAGCGCCAGCCAATGGTCGTGTCGTACATCTCCGCATTGCGGTCGAAGGCGCTGGTCGCCTTGGCCATGACGAATGGGGCGCGGCTCATGCTTTCCGAGCCGCCGGCGATGATCAGGTCGGACTCTCCGCCGCGGATGGCCCGCGCAGCCATCGCGACCGCGTCGAGGCCCGAGCCGCACAGGCGGTTGAGCGTGACGCCGCCGGAGCTGTCGGGAAGCCCGGCGAGCAAGCCCGCCATGCGCGCGAGGTTGCGGTTGTCCTCGCCCGCCTGGTTGGCGCAGCCGAGGATCACGTCGTCGAGCTCGCCCCAGTCGACGCCCGAGTTGCGGTCGATCAGCGCCTTGATCGGAATCGCGGCGAGGTCATCGGCGCGAACGGACGAGAGAGCGCCCGCATACCGCCCGATCGGCGTGCGGATGGCATCGCAAATAAAGGCTTCGGTCATCCGGCTCAAATCACTCCACGGCGCATCTGGTCGAGCTCGATGCTTTCGAAGAGCGCCTTGAAGTTGCCCTCGCCGAAGCCCTCGTTGCCCTTGCGCTGGATGATCTCGAAGAAGATCGGCCCGATCACGTTCTGAGTGAAGATCTGCAGAAGCAGGCCCTGTCCTTCGGTCGGTGCGCCGTCCATCAGAATGCGGCGCTTCTCGAGCTCGGGAATGCTTTCCTCATGGCCTTTGATGCGGTCCGGAAGCATCTCGTAATAGGTGTCGGGCGTGTCCTGGAAGGGAATGCCGCGGTCGCGGATGACGTCTACGCTCGTGTAGATGTCGGAGGTCCCGAGCGCGATGTGCTGGATGCCCTCGCCCTTATACTCGCGCAGGAACTCCTCGATCTGGCTCTTTTCGTCCTGGCTCTCGTTGAGCGGGATGCGGATCTTGCCGCAGGGCGAGGTCATCGCCTTCGAGAAGAGGCCGGTGACCTTCCCCTCGATGTCGAAGTAGCGGATCTCGCGGAAGTTGAAGAGCTTCTCGTAGAATTCGGCCCACGTCTTCATGTTGCCGCGGTTCACGTTGTGCGTGAGGTGGTCGATGTAGGTGAGCTTGGAATCCGCCTGCGCCATCCGCTCCCGCCAGTCGGGATGGAAGTCGAAGTCGACGTCGTAGATCGAGCCGTTGCTGCCGTAGCGATCGACGAAGAACAGGCGCGAGCCGCCGATGCCCTCGATGGCCGGGATGTCGAGCTCGCCGTCGCCGACGTTCACATCGACGTTGGTCGCACCGAGGCTCAGCGCGCGCTCGTGCGCGGCCTCCGCATCCTTGAACCGGAACGCCATCGCACAGGCGCTCGGCCCGTGGTCGCGGGCATATTGCTCGGCATAGCTGCCGGGCTCGGCATTGATGATGAAGTTGCAGTCGCCCTGCTTGTGCAGCGTGACGTCCTTGCTCTTGTGCCGGGCGACCTCGGGGAAGCCCATCTTCGTGAACAGGTCGCGCAAAAGAGCGATGTCGGGGGCTGTATATTCGACGAACTCGAAGCCGTCTGTGCCCATCGGGTTCTCAAGGCCGAGAGGACCCTTCTCGGCGACTTGGGTAGCCATGGATGATCTCCTTCGCGGCCCAACTGCTCTTGCGGCCGTTCCATTGCAAGATTGGCTGCGAGCAGTAGTTTTCAACGAAAGGGGACTTGAGAATGCGCACACTGACCATCGGACTGCTCGGCATACTGGCATCGCCGGCCGTTGCGGGCGTTCATCCGCCCGAGGTGGAGCAGCAGCTGTCGTTCATCGCCGGCGACTGGACCATCAGCGGCTACGAAGGGAAATATCGCGACCATTGCACCTGGTTCGACAGCCGCAGCTTCGTCGTCTGCGACACGGACGACCGGCGCCACGGAACGCACCACAGCATCGCCATCCTCGGCTATTCGGCCGCCGACGGCCGCTACACCTATCAGCAATATGACGATTCCGGACGGGGGCGGACGGAGCCCTGCTACGCCAATTCGGAGAAGGGCCTCACCTGCCTTGGGCAGATGCAAACCAAGGACGGTTTCGTGCAGACCCGCAGCTACATCTGGCCGACGACAACCGGCGTGGGCATCCGCCAGGAAAAGTCGGTCAACGCCGGTCCATGGACCGACGTCGGGCAGGTCGCGTACATCCCGAACAAGAAGTGATGCCGTTCGTCGAATGAGCCGGACGTTCATCGGCGGCGAACCGACATTGGTCTAATTCCGCTCAGCGCCAAGCAGGCCTCACCTATGCCTTTAAGGCATGGGTACCGCGTTGGTGGTGGTCGACGATTTCCTTGGCAATGCCGAGGCACTCCGAGCCGCTGCGCTCAAGCTCGACTACTCGCTGAAAGGCCCCTATCCCGGCCGCAATTCGGTCGAGCAGATCCCCATTCCGGGCCTCGACGATGCGGCATCGGCGATCCTGCGCGAGCCGGTTCGGGCGATGCGGCCGCCGGGCTCGCACGGCCATTGCCGGCTAGCGCTGGCGTCCGATTCCGAGCCGGGGAAGATCCACATCGATCCCAGCCACTGGTCGGGCATCCTCTATCTCAGCCTGGACGAGGATAGCCGCGCCGGGACGGAATTCTACCGTCACCGCCGGACCGGCATGGAGAGCGTGCCGAAGACTCTCGAGGCGCTTCAGGCGGTCGGCTTCCATTCGTACGGGCATCTGCAGCGCGAAGTCGTGGACAAGGACGCGCTCGACCCGTCCGAGTGGGAGCGGACGACATCCATATCGATGAAGTTCAACCGGCTCGTCCTGCTTCAGCCGCAATATTGGCACACGTCCGGACCGGGCTTCGGCGACAGCGTCGAGAACGGACGCCTGATCTACGTGATGTTCTTCCGCCGCGCCGACGAGGTCTAGCGCGGCGGAATCGCCCCCGGCGGTTCGACGTTTTCGCCCCGTCCACGGATCGGAAGTTGAAGCAAAGCAATCAGTCCGGGCGCGTTGTCAGCAAGCACCAGCTCGCCCTGATGGAGATGGGCGATCGCCTGAACCAGCGAGAGGCCGAGGCCTGCGCCTTCGGCGGTGCGGCTCGGGTCGAGCCGGCCGAAGCGCCGGCGCGCCTCGCTGCGCAGCTCCTCCGGAATGCCGGGACCGCGGTCGGCAACTCCAAGGCTGAGGGTGGAGTCCTCGTCTCGCACGACCACCGCGATGGCCTCGCCGGACGAAGCATATTTGATGGCGTTCTCGATAAGGTTGCTGAGCGCCTGGGCGAGCAGCTGGCGATGCCCGAAGATCGGCAGGATCATCTTGGCGCGGTCGAGCGTGACCACGGCGCCGCCCTCCTCGGCGAGCGGCTCGTACATCTCGACCAGCTCCTCGGCGAGCTGCGCCGGATCGAACCAGGAGAACTGGTTCTGGCTGGTGAAGGCCTCGGAACGCGCGATCTCCAGCGCCGTGGACAGAATGCGCATCAGCGAGTCCGACTGTCGAATGACCGCGCCGAGCATTTGGTCGCGCTCCTCGCCGGTCTTTGCCGACAAGGCCGCGTCGGCAGCCGCACGGAGCCGGCCGACTGGCGAGCGAAGGTCGTGCGCCAGACTGTCGGTCAGCATCCGCAGCTCGCTCATCAGCGTCGAGATGCGGTCGAGCATGTGGTTGATCTGGCGCCCGAGCTCTTCGAACGAGTCCTTCGCGCCCGTCTCAGGCACGCGGCGGGACATGTCTCCGCCGCTGATGCGGTCGGCGACACGAGCGATCTCGCGCACTCGGCGGTCGACATATTGGCCGAGCAACAGCCCGCACAGCAGGCCAAGGACGACGGAAACGACGAGCGCTACCCACAAGGAACGTTCCAGCGTGTCGCGCAGGCTGACTCCCTCGGGCACGGTGCGTCCGTTCAGGAGCCATGCTCCGGCCGACAGGCGGCGCAGGCTGACGGTGGCTTCCAGTGGGGTCTGCTCGTCGCTGATCTTCAGCAAGGCGGTGCGGACGCTTGCCGATAGCGGGGCTTTCGGCTGCAGCATCGCATCCACGTTGCCGAAGACCGGCCGTCCACTGCGGTCCAGGACTGCGACCGCGAGCTGCGGATCGCCGACCTCCACGGAATTGGAGATTTCCTGCTTTAGCCCCGCGAGACCGTGCGCCTCGTACACGTCGGCCATCGACGCGGATTCTTCGGCCACCTGCCGCCGCAAAGTGCCGACGATCTCATCGCGCGTCTGCAGGTGGATGAAGCCGATGATCGCCAGGTTCGACGCAAGGGCGAGCAAGCCCGCCAGGAGGGCGATCCGAAGCGTCGTCGACATTGAGCGCCAGCCTACGCTCAGGCGGCGAGCATGTAACCCGCGCCGCGTACGGTGTGCAGCAGCGGCCGTTCGAACCCGTCCTCGAGCTTGCGCCGGAGGCGGCTGACGTGGACGTCGATGACATTTGTGCCAGGATCGAAGTGATAGTCCCAGACCTGCTCCAGAAGCATGGTCCGGGTGACGACCCGACCCTCGTTTCGAGCGAAATATTCGAGGAGGAGATATTCCCTCGGCTTCAGCTCGATCTTCTTGCCCGCGCGCTTCACGGTTCGGGCCATCGGGTCGATCTCGAGGTCGCCGACGGTGAGCCGCGGATCGGCGGCGACGCGCGCCTCGCGGCGGCGAAGGAGCGCATTGGTTCGCGCCAGCAGCTCGGCGAAGGAAAAGGGCTTTACGAGATAGTCGTCGGAGCCGGATTCAAGGCCCTCGATGCGATCGCCGACCGAGGCGAGGGCGGACAGGATCAGGACGGGCGTTTCGACCTTGGCGGCACGAAGCGCCTTCAGGAGGGAGAGGCCGTCGAGGACCGGAACCATCCGGTCGAGAATGATGAGGTCGAAGCTTCCATCCGTCGCGAGGTACAGGCCGTCCTGGCCGTTCCCGACCTGCTCGACCGAATGGCCTTCCTGCGTCAGCCCGCGCGACAGGTAGTCCGCGGTTTCGGCGTCGTCTTCGATGATCAGGATCTTGCGGCCCATGGGCACTCCCGCGGTTTCATACGACGCAGCCGGCCGCCCCGGCAATATGGGGGGCCGCCCGGCGCCTCGAGGAGAAAGGGGGGTAGCGCCGGGCGGAGAGGAATTGCGCGGACGGAATTACTTGGCCTTGGACGTGTCTTCTTTGACGTTCTGCTTCTTGGCGTGGGAGTGCTTGGCCTTCGCCGTGGTCGTCGGAGCCTTGGCGGTGTTGGCCGCGAGGGCCGGGCCGGCCATCAGGCCGAGCGCGACGAAGGAAGCAATGAGCGGTTTATTCATGTGCTACTCTCCTGGTGCCGGCACGTCGCCGGTGGAAAGCTGACTAAAGCATCGGCTATTTCGCGCGGGTGGCGGGCGCATGAAAACTTGTTCATGCGTTTTGGCGGGAAGGAATGAAGATGGAAGCTCCGGACGGCTGGTCGATCGAAGAGGGCGGCAAGGCACTCGTCAGAACCATAAAGTTCAAGGACTTCTCCGAAGCGTTCGCCTTCCTCACGCGCGTGGCCCTGCATGCGGAGAAGGTCGATCACCATCCCGAGTTCACGAGCGTGTGGAATCGCGTCGACTTCCGCCTGATCAGTCACGATTCGGACGGGGTTACCGAGCGTGACGTGAAGCTGGCGGAGGCGATCAACCGCCTGGTCTAGGCCAGCGCCGGCTGCGATTTCTGAACCGAGGATTCCAGCTCATAGTCGCGCTCGTAGAGGTCGTGGATCATGCGCGACGTCTCATTGTTCCTGAGCGCGCGCACGCCCGGGAGCTCGCCTGTACGGTCGTAATGCTGCCGGAGCTCGCGCACCGGAACGTCCTCGCTCGGGTCGTTGAAAAGATGCTCTGAAGATTGGTTGGCGGGCATCAGGAAATAGCGGTCGGCGATCTCGCGGCCGAAGATCTCGCGGGCATGGTCCTGGAGACACGCCATCGACCAGGCGCAATTGTAATGGACCGGCAGCAGGTGATCCGACTGCGCCCAGACGTGCGGGTCGGCGTATTTGGCGGGCAGGTACCACCGCACGAACTCGGTGAAGGTCGCGTCTTCCGGGTCGCTGTGCATCACGCGGACGAAGTTGGCGAGAAGGTCGTCGGCGTCCTTCTGCATCACCAATTTGTTGCGGAAGAGCGACGCGGCGCGCTCGAACGGGTCGCGGTAGACGTAGACGCGCCAGCTGGCGGAGCGGACATCTTCGACCGACCCGACCCCGCAGTTCTGCTTCATGAACGCGAAGGCGCCGCTCCACGGACCATCATAGCCGTGCTTGTCGAGCATCATGCGTTTGAATGCGGAGGAGGCGTTCTTGCGGATATAGCAGTAAGCGATGGGCCGCCCATCAAGCTCAAACTTGAAGTGCGCGTTGACGCGCCGCCGCCATGATCGGCGAAAGGACGCGAGGAAGGGGACCGATGGTTGCGACACCATTTCGACCCAACAACGTTCGAGCCCGCGAAGCGACGCTTTCTCTAACCGATATTAACGCCGTGGCGCTCATATTCTCAGCTGGCTGCCGAGCTCGATGACGCGATTGATCGGAAGCTTGAAGAATTCCATCGCGCTCTCGCTGCTCTTCATCATCCAGGCGAACAGCTTCTCGCGCCACAGCGCCATGCCCGGCTGAGCCTTGGCTGCTATCAGCTTCTGGCGGCCGAGGAAGAAGCTGGTGCTCATCATGTTGAAGCCGCCGCCGCACGTTTCGATGCGGGTGAGGTCGGTGGGTATGTCGACCTCGTCCATGAAGCCGTAGTGGAGGATCACGCGATAGAAGCCCCTGCCGGCCTCATGCACCTCCAGCCGCTCCTTGGGTGGGACATGAGGTACGTCCTCGACCCTCACGTTGAGGATCAGGACGCGCTCGTGCAGCACCTGGTTGTGCTTCAGATTGTGCAACAATGCGGAGGGGATGCTGTCGGCGGAGGTGGAGAGGAAGACGGAAGTTCCACGCACCCGATGCACCGAAGCCGCCGACTTGATGAACACGTCGATCGGAAGCGCGTCCTCCTCAAGCCGTTCGCGCATCAGGCGGCGGCCCGTTGCCCAGGTGGAGAGCAAGGTGAAAATGACGAGGCCGACCACGATGGGGAACCAGGCCCCTTCGAACAGCTTCTCCGACCCCGAAGCGATGAAGACCAGGTCGATGGCAATGAAGAACAGGAATCCGACGCCTGCCTGCCACAGCGGCCGCTTCCAGATGCGGAACACCACGACATATTGCATCAGCGTGGTGATCAGCATGGTGCCGACGACCGCCAGCCCGTAGGCGGGCAGCATCGCGGAGGAATGGCCGAACGCTACGACGAGCAGCCCGACCATCGCCGCGAGCGCCCAGTTCACTCCGGGAAGATAAATCTGTCCGATCGCTTTCGACGAGGTGTGCAGTATGCGCATCCGCGGAAGGAAGCCGAGCTGGATGGCCTGGTGCGTCACCGAATAGGCGCCTGATATCACGGCCTGGCTGGCGATGATGGTCGCAAAGGTCGCAATGACAAGCAGCGGGACCGTCAGCGAAGGCGGCACCATGCGGAAAAACGGATTGTCGACGAATTCCGGATGCTGAATCAGCATCGCCGCCTGGCCGAGATAGTTCAGAACCAGCGCGGGCAGGACGATGTACAGCCACGCTGCCGTGATCGGCTTCCGGCCGAAGTGACCCATGTCCGCATATAGCGCCTCGGTGCCCGTGATCGCATAGACCACGGCCCCCAGCGACAGGAATGAATAGAGCGGGTGGGCCTGGAAGAAGCTCCAGATGTAGACGGGGTTCAGAGCGCGAAATACCTGCGGATGACCGGCGATGTGAGAGATCCCCATCGCGGCAATCACGGCGAAATAGAGCAGCATGACGGGGCCGAACAGCTTGCCTACGCGGTCGGTGCCGTGCCGCTGAATCGCGAACAGGCTGATCAGGATCGCGAGTGCGATCCAGACGATGTACGGCTTGAACGCACTGCTGACGACGCCGAGACCCTCGACCGCCGAGATCACGGAGATGGCCGGCGTCAGCATCGCGTCGGCATAGAATAATGCGGTCGCGAACAATGCGGCGACAAGCAGCCATCGCGGCAGGGCATCCGAACCAAGACGCCGCTGGATCAGCGAGTAGAGCGCAAGACTGCCGCCCTCGCCGCGATTGTCGCAGCGCATGACGATGAAGACGTATTTGATCGTGACGACAAAAACGAACGACCAGAAGATGAGGCTGGCGATCCCGTACAGGTCGGTTACCACCAAGTTGAGATGGTAGCGCGGATCTAGCGTAGCCTGGAATGCGTAGAGCGGGCTTGTACCGATGTCGCCGAAGACGACGCCAAGCGCACCGAGCGTAAGCGCGGCGCGGTTGTGCCCCTGGATTTCATAATGAGTGTCTGTCGGCGCATCGAACTTTTGTGCGAGAGTAGCCATGGCCGCTATGTGCGGTTCAGCCCCATAAAGATTCCATGTGGATTAAGGCCGTTCCCCCCTTAAGAAAGGGCGGTGGTTGGCGAAATCCACTCGACGCGGGCCACGGCGAGTATCACTTAGCGCCGATGGCCGATTTGCGCGCCACCCACTCCGCTGCCGCCCCGTCGCGCGGCTATGCCGAAGCCCTGCTCTTCGTTGCGGGCTCCACTTTGCTTGGCCTCGCACTGGCGCCGAGTTGGGGCAGTTCGGCAGTCGACATGCTCTATCTCCCGGCAGTCATCGCCACAGCCGTCCTGGGCGGCCTGTGGCCCGGCATGTTCGCGGCATTGCTTGCGGCGCTAGCCTACAACTTCTTCTTCACCGCGCCGCACATGACGCTGAGAATCGACAATCCGAACGACATCGTCACCGTGATCGTCCTGTTCGCCGTCGCCGTGGTGACCAGCCAGCTGGCGGCCTCCGTTCGCCGGCAGGCGCGTCTCGCGGAAGCGCATGCGGCACGCAGCGAGGCGGTGGCCGGCCTGGCCGGGCGGCTGCTCACCTGCACGACGGAGCAGGAGGTCGCGCAAATCAGCGTCAGCGAACTGGCCGGCGTGTTCGAGTGCAATGTGGCGCTTCTGACAGGGTCGCCTGAGCCGCGCTTGCTGGCGAGTGCGCCGGTGCCGATGCGCCTCACGCCCGGCGACATCGCCGTCGCCGCGCTCGTCATCGATTCCCGCGGCCGGGCCGGTCGGGGGGTGGACCGGGCGGTGCCTACCGAGTGGCAGTTTCATGCGGTGAAGTCCGGCAGCGGGGCCATTGCCGCGATGGGGTTCGCGCGCGACGATGGGGTGCCCGCGGTAGACCCGCGATTTTTCGCCTTGCTCGACAATTTGCTCGACCAGGTGGCGCTCGCGCTCGAGCGCGCGCGCCTGGAAAGCGAGGCGCGTGAGTTCGCGCGCACCCGCGAGCGAGACCGGGTGCGCTCGGTGCTCCTGTCCACGATCGGCCAGGACATCACGCCGTCGCTGAAGGCGATCGCCGGCGGCGTCCGCGCGCTCAGGCGTGACGGCGCGACCGACAAGGAGGTCGTGTCGGGCATCGGCTCGGAGGCGGCGAAGCTCGAGCGTTACGTTTCCAATCTGCTCGATACCGGGCCGGACTCCGACCAGCGGCCGATCGAAGTGGACGGGCTTACCATCGACCTCTTCCGGCGCCTCGTCCTTCGCGACGGGGAGGAGGTCCACCTCACGCCGAAGGAATATGCGGTGCTCGCGGAGCTAGCGAAGCATCCGGGGCGGGTCCTGACCCACGCCCATCTGTTGCGGACCGGTTGGGGCCCGGCGCAGGAAGGGCAGATCGAATATCTGCGCGTCGCCGTCCGCGCGCTTCGCCAGAAGATCGAGCGCAATCCCTCGCGGCCGGAGATCATCCTCAACGAGCCGGCCGTGGGCTACCGGCTCCAGCCCGGCTCATAGACCCAGCCGCATTCTGGCGGCGGCAGGGGCGAGTCAGGCCTTTGCGCATTGGTCTTGATCAGAGGCTGTTCGCTGGAATGACTGGCGCGGCCTGTTATAGCCTCGACACGATGGCCGACGACGAGACGTTACGGGAGTATCGCACGGGTTCGGACCCGCGCACTTTGCGCGATGCGCTGGGCTGTTTCGCCACAGGCGTGACGGTGGTTACCTGCTTCGACGAACAGGACCGGCCGGTCGGACTCACGGCGAACAGCTTCACCTCCGTCTCCCTTGATCCGCCGCTGCTGCTCGTGAACGTGCACAAGCACGCCGCCTGTGCCCGGGCTCTCACGACGGCCACTCACTTTGCGATCAACGTGCTGCAAACCGGCCAGCAGCCTGCCTCGATCCGCTTCGCGACGCGCCAGGAGGATCGCTTCGGGGCGAATGACTGGTCGCGCGGCGAGTTCGGAGCGCCGGTACTTCAGGAGTCGCTCGGCGTCTTCGAATGCGAGCGCTTCGCCGTGTACGAGGGCGGCGATCACCACATCCTTGTCGGGCAGGTCGTGAAGGCGAGCTTCAATCCCGAGCTCGACCCTCTCCTCTATTTCCGCGGACGCTACCGCAGGCTGCACTTCGACTAGTCGACGATCAGCTTCTCGGGATGCTTCGTCACCTGACGGACGATGGCGACGATGACGCCCCCGACGACCAGGCCGACGATCGCTCCTCCAACCGCGTTGACGAGCCATGCGACCAGGCCCGAGCCGCCGACAACCTCGCTGGCCGAATGCGACAGGCCATGGATCGTCTCGGGGATGAAGGTGAGGACGTGCATCTCCTCCAGGCCGTGGACGAGAATGCCGCCGCCGACCCAGAGCATTGCCGCGGTGCCGATTCCCGCGAGGCCGCTGAGCAGCGCCGGAACGACGCGCACCATGCCGCGCCCGACCGCGCGTGTTCCTGCACCCGGCTTCTCCGCGAGGTGCAGTCCGATGTCGTCGAGCTTCACGATCAGGGCGACGACGCCGTAGACGCCGGCAGTGATGGCGAGAGCCACCGCGATCAGGGCGAACGCCGTCGTCACCAACGAAAGATGTTCGAGGCTCGCCAGTGAGATGGCCATGATCTCACCCGACAGGATGAAGTCGGTGCGGATCGCGCTCTTCACCTGGAGCGCCTCGAGCTCGCGGGGGTCGTCGATGGAGTCCATCAACTTGTCCTCGTGATCGTGGTCGTGGAGCAGCTTCTCCAGGATCTTCTCGGTCGCCTCGAACGCCAGGTACGAACCGCCGATCATCAGCAGCGGCACGATCAGGAACGGGGCGAAGGCGGTCAGCAACAGCGCCACCGGGAGCAGGATCAGCAGCTTGTTCTTGAGGGACCCCCAGGCGATCTTGCCGATGATCGGAAGCTCGCGCTCCGGCGCCAGGCCGACGACGTAGCGGGGCGTCACCGCCGTATCGTCGATGACGACGCCGGCCGCCTTGGTGCTCGCCTTGCCGGCCGCTCCGGCGACATCGTCGAGCGACGAAGCGGCGAGCTTGGCGATGGTGGCGACATCGTCGAGAAGCGCAATCAAACCTGAAGGCATTCATGGCGCTTAGGCGAACTTGCGGTCCCGGCGCAATTCGCGCAGTGCCGCGCCATGCTTGGACTGGACTTCATCAGGGCGAACCGGGCGGCGGTCGAGAAGGCGATCGCCGATAAAGGCGTGACGCTCGACCTCGACAATCTGCTCTCGCTCGACAGTGAGGTGCGCGCTCTCAAGACCGAGATCGAGGCGCTCAGGGCCGAACGCAACGCGATCAGCGCCCGCTTCAAGAGCGTCCCTCCGGAAGAGCGCGCGGAGCTTGGGCGGCGGGCCAAGGAAGCGGGCGCCCGTGCAGGTGAGCTCGAGAACGCCCTCGCCGAGAAGCAGGCGCTGCTCACCGAGCTGCAGATGCGCGTTCCGAACATTCCGTGGAAAGGCGCCCCCGTCGGGCCCGACGAGACCTTCAACACGGTCATCCGCAGAGAGGGCGAGCCGCCCAAGTTCGACTTCGAGCCGCTGGACCATGTCGCGCTGATCGAGAAGAACGATTGGGCGGAGCTCGGCCGGATCGTCCAGGTTTCGGGCAGCCGCACCTATTGCCTCAAGGGCCGCCTCGCTTTGCTTGAGCTGAAGCTGATGGGCTGGGCGCTGCAGCAGATCGCCGATGCCGGATTCACCGCGATAAGCGTTCCGGCGATCGCCCGCGAGCAGGCCTTTATCAACCAGGGGCAGTTCCCGGGTCATGTCGAGGAAACTTACGCGCTTCCCAACGACGACCTTTATCTTGCCGGGACTGCCGAGGTGGCACTGACCTCGCTCCATTCGGGCGAAATCCTGGAAGGCGACAAGCTGCCGATCCTCTACGCCGGAATCTCGCCGTGCTTCCGCAGGGAGGCCGGCAGCGCGGGCAAGGACGTCCGCGGGCTGCTGCGCGTCCACCAGTTCTTCAAGGTCGAGCAATATGTGATTTGCGAGGCCGACGACGCTCAGTCTGCCGAGTGGCATGCAAAGCTGCTCCAGCTGGCGGAGAGCCTGCTCAAGGCGCTCGAAATTCCCTACCAGGTGATCGAGACCTCGACCGGGGACATGGGTCTCGGCAAGTTCCGGATGAACGACATCGAGAGCTGGGTGCCGAGCCTCGGCAAGTATCGCGAGACGCACAGCTGCTCGACGCTGCACGACTGGCAGGCGCGCCGGGCGAACCTCCGCTACCGCGGCAGCGACGGGAGGGTGCGGTTCGCGCACACGCTGAACAACACGGCGCTGGCCTCTCCGCGTATCCTCGTGCCGCTGCTGGAGAACCACCAGACTGCCGACGGCCGTGTGAAGCTCCCGCCGGTGCTGCAGGAGTTGATGGGGGGCGAGTTCCTCTGAGTGCGGCGTTCGAGGGTGACGACCGGCCGCCTCCCGCGTGGCGCCGGTTCTACGAGGGCGCGTCGCTATTCGCGCGGTTTTGGCATGGTTTCGGTCACCTTCGGCCGCGTGGCCCGGAGGATGGTCCGCCGGCACTTGTCATTCCCGGTTTCATCGCGACGGACCGGACGACCCTGGCCCTTCGCCGCGCGCTGGCCGAGGCAGGATGGCGCGTGCACGGATGGGAACTCGGGTGGAACAAGGGCGCTCGGGCCGATACGTTAGAGCGGCTGAAGGCGCGGCTGGATGCCATTTCGAAGGATCGGCCTATCCTTCTTGTCGGTTGGAGCCTTGGCGGCCTGTTTGCGCGCGAGCTTGCGCGAGTGGCGCCTGACCGTGTGCGAGCGGTCGTGACCCTCGGCTCTCCTTTCTCGGGCGACCCACGGCAAAACAACGTCTGGCGGCTCTACGAGCGGGTTGCGGGACATAGTGTCGTCAATCCGCCGCTTCCCCGCATCACGGACAAGCCAGCAGTGCCACACCTGGCGTTCTGGTCTCGCGGAGACGGCATTGTCGCGCCTCGTTCGGCCCGCGGCCTGGATCACGAACGAGATGAAGCTGTGGAGTTACGATGCACGCACATGGGTTTCGGCGTGTCGGTCCGGACCGTCCGGACGGTGGTGCACGAAATCGACAGGTTTCTGAAAAATCACGCTTAATTCACGAAACTTATTGTTTCGGAAACGGAAAGACCCAATCTTCGGGTCATGAAAGTCGCGCGTACGATTGCCGCCGCAGTTGCCGGTGAAGTTCATCCGGACGACCTTGCGCCGCCGGGCTGGCACCGGCTGCGCGAGATCGCGTGGCACATCCCAAGGCTTCTGGCGGGACTTGGCCCCGTCGGCCCCCGAGGCCCGGAGGACGGGCCGCCGGCGCTCGTCCTTCCAGGCTTCCTGGCCGGCGACCGGACGACGATGGACATCCGTCGTGCGTTGGCGCGAGCGGGCTGGCGCGTTCACCCGTGGAACCTCGGAACCAACCGGGGCGCGAAGCCCGACACGCTGAAGCTGCTCGGCAAGCGGCTGGACGAAATTTACGACGGACGTCCGATCCTGCTCGTGGGGTGGAGCCTGGGCGGCATGTTCGCACGCGAGCTTGCGCATGCGCATCCCGACAAGGTGCGCGCGGTGGTCACGTTATGCTCGCCTTTTTCCGGCGACTTGAAGAACAACACGAACGTGCGCGAGCTCTACGAGCGGATCGCCGGGCACGACGTCAATGAGCCGCCGTTCGCGCGCGGGATCGGCAAGCCGCCGGTCCCGACTTTGGCCTTCTGGTCGCGGCGGGACGGCATCGTCGCGCCGAGTGCAGCGCGTGGTCGTGAGGGCGAGATCGACCATGCGGTGGAGCTCGATACCTATCACACCGGCGTGGTGCTCTGGCGCCCGGCGCTGACGAGGATCGTGAACGAGATTGCGACCTTCATCGGCAAGATGGAAGGACGGCCGATCGAGCTTCGGCCGAGGGAGTCCGGTGCTCCGGATTCGGCCGGTTTCAAAACGGCTTGGGCGCGTCTCGATTCGCGCAATTGACTCTGTGACCCGACTCACGAGATAAAGAACAAAAGCAGAACAGAAGCGTTGTGAGTCGTGTGGCGAAAGGCTTGTCCCTCGTCGCCGGCGACGGAAGTCGTGCGGCCAAATCCCCCGCGTCCGGATCCCCGCCGGACGCGCCCCTGCCGGGTGCGCGCTGGCATTTGCCGGCGCCGCCCGGCCCCACCTTGTCCGAACTGTTCGCGGGTTCGCCGCGCGATGCCGGCTGGACGAATTTCCTGCTGGCCCAGGCCGACCGCGGCAAGCCCCTGCTGTGGATCCAGGACCGCATGGCGATCCTCGAAAGCGGGCGGATTTATCCCCCGGGGCTTGGACGCGGCGAGCTCATCCACGTCGAAGCGCGCGATGCCCGTGCAGCCCTCTGGGCGATGGAAGAAGGCGTAAGATGCTCCGGCCTAGCCGCAGTCATCGGCGAGTTGTGGGGCGACCCGCAGGCGCTCGACTTCACCGCCACGCGGCGGCTTGCGGTCGCGGCCGAGCGGTCGGGCGTGCCGTGCTGGCTGGTGCGTCTGGGCGGCACCGCGAACCTCAGCGGAGCGCGCATGCGCTGGCGCATCGCGAGTGGCCCGAGCCTCGCCAATCCGTTCGATCCGCGCGCTCCCGGGATCTCCGCCTGGGATGCGGAGCTGTTCCGCGCTCGGGGACATCAGCCCGGCCGCTGGAGCATCGCACATGAGGCGGGTGCTTTCCGTCTGGTTGCCGCACCTGGCAGTGGAGCGCTGGAGCAAGTCGAGCGACTTCGGGCCTGACGATCCGGTCGTCCTGACCGTCGAGGGCACGCACGGTCCAATCATCCATGCCGTGACCCGGGCGGCCGCCGAGCGGGGTGCGCGAGCCGGTACGCGGCTGACCGATGCGCGGGCGCTCGACCCGGCGCTGGTGGCGGTTCCGGCCGACCCTGCGGGCGATGCGGCGCTGATCGAGCGGCTGGCGCGCTGGGCCGGGCGCTGGTCGCCTCTCGTCGAAGTGGACGGCACGTATGCGCTGCGTCTGGACGTCACCGGCGTCGCGCATCTCTTTGGCGGCGAGTGGGAGCTGGTGGCGGACGTTCAGACGAAGTTCGCCGTCGCCGGGCTGTCGACGCGGATGGCAATGGCGCCGACCGCTGCAGCCGCCTGGGCGCTGGCGCATTACGGCAATGCCCCTGCGACCGTCTGCGGCAAGGATGCGGGCGCGAAGCTGGCGGACCTGCCGGTCGCGGCACTGCGGCTTCCACCCGAGGCGACGCGGACGCTCGAACGGCTGGGCCTCAAGACGATCGGCACGCTGGCCGGGATCGAGCGCCGCTCGCTCGCGCGCCGGTTCCGCGATGCCGACAATCCCGTCGATGCGCTCGACCGCGCGCTGGGGCGCAAGCCGGAGCCGCTGACCCCCGTCCGCGCCGACCGGCCGCCGCGAGCCATGCTCAAGCTGGAGGAGCCGGCGACGCATCCCGAAGCGCCGAGCCAGGCGCTGGAACGCCTCATCCCCGACCTCGTCCGCCAGCTTGAGAAACGCCATCTCGGCGCCCGGCGGATTTCCATCATCGGCTTTCGCGTCGACGGCAGCATCGCCGTGGCGTCGGTCGCGACCGCCATTCCCAGCCGCGAGCCGAAGCATCTCCAGCGCCTCATCGCCGACAAGGCGGCCGCGCTCGATCCAGGCTTCGGTTTCGACGCCTTCGCGCTGCAGGCGGATTGGGCGGAAAGCCTCGCTTCCGCGCAGGACAGCCTGGTCGAGGAGCCGTCCGGCGAACGCGAGGTCGCGCGGCTGGTGGACCGGCTCAGCGTGAAGCTCGGCCCCGAAAAGGTGCGGCGGCCGCAGCCGGTCGAAAGCCATCTGCCGGAGCGGGCGAGCGGCTGGCGGCCGGCATTGGAGAAAGTCGACCCCACCGCGCTTCCGGCAGCGCAGAGGCCGCAGCGCCTGCTCGACCGGCCCGAAGCCATCGACGTCATCTACGCCACGCCCGAAGGCATGCCGCGCCGTTTTGTCTGGCGTCGTGCCGTCCACGACATCGCGCGCGTCGAAGGGCCGGAGCGGATCGCCCCCGAATGGTGGCGCGAGCGGTCGACCGCACGCCTTCGCGATTATTACCGCGTCGAGGACCAGACCGGCTGTCGCTACTGGATCTACCGCGAAGGGCTGGTCGGCGACGGTCGAGGCGGGCTGCCCGCCTGGTATATGCATGGGCTTTTCGGCTGATGCCGGAGCAGGAAGGCTTTTCCCGGCTGCGGCTGGTCCGCAATGACGACATGCCCCCGGCGCCGGTCGAGAAGGCGCCCTATGTCGAGCTTGGCGTCGCGACGCCTTTCTCCTTCCTGCGCGGCGCGTCCGACGCCATCGAGCTGACGCTGGCGGCACTACGGCTTGGCTACGACGCCATCGGGGTCGCCGACCGCAACACCTTGTCGGGCGTCGTCAGGATGCACAGCGCGTGTGAGGGCGCGGGTCTCAAGCCTCTGATCGGCTGCCGCCTCGACCTCACGGATGCGCCGAGTCTGCTCGCCTATCCGATCGACCGCGACGGCTATGGACGGCTGTCGCGGCTGCTCAGCCTGGGCAAGATGCGCGCCGAGAAAGGCGAGTGCGAATTAACCCTCGCCGACGTGGCCGGGCATTCGGAAGGCATCGCCTTCATCGCCTGGCCGCCCGACGATCTCGATGATTTCGAACAGGAATTGCCGAGGCTTCGCGACGCATTGACGTCACTGCGTCACGTTGCGGCGAGCTGGCTCTACCGCGGCGATGACAGCGCTCGGATCGAGCGGCTGGACCGCATCGCGAGACGCCACGGCTGCACGACCCTGGCGACCAACGACGTCCACTATCACGCGCCCGACCGCCGGCCGCTGCAGGATGTGATGAGCTGCATCCGCGAGAAGGTGACGCTGACGACGGCGGGCTATCTGCTCAATCCCAATGCCGAGCGGCACTTGAAATCGCCTGAAGAGATGGCGCGGCTGTTCGCCCGCTGGCCGCACGCGATCGAGGCGACGCGGGAGTTCGCGGACGCGCTGGACTTCAGCCTCAACGAGCTGCGCTACGAATATCCGAAGGAGACGGTGCCGGAGAACCGGACTCCGCAGCAGCACCTCGAGCATCTGACATGGGAAGGCGCGCACAACCGCTGGAGCAAGCGCATCCCCTACAAGGTGCTGACCCAGCTCAACCACGAGCTGAAGCTGATCGAGAAGCTCGACTTCGCGCGCTACTTCCTGACCGTCCACGACATCGTTGCCTTCGCGCGCGGGCTCGATCCGCCGATCCTGTGCCAGGGACGCGGGTCGGCGGCGAACAGCGCCGTCTGCTATTGCCTCGGCATTACCGCGGTGGACCCGGCGACCAGCGACCTCCTGTTCGAGCGCTTCATTTCGGAGGAGCGACGCGAACCGCCCGACATCGACGTCGATTTCGAGCACGAGCGGCGCGAGGAGGTGATCCAGCACATCTACGAGAAGTATGGCCGCGACCGCGCCGGGATCGCCGCGACCGTGATCCACTACAGGCCGCGCTCGGCCGTGCGCGAAGTCGGCAAGGTGATGGGCCTCTCCGAGGACGTCTGCGCCGCCATCGCATCCAATTACTGGGGCAGCATGGAGGCGGAGGTTGCGGAGGAGCGCGCGAAAGATGCCGGGCTCGACCTCAACGATCCGCACCTGAAGCGGACGATGATGCTGGCCAAGCAACTGATCGGCATGCCGCGCCATTTGTCGCAGCATGTCGGCGGTTTCATCCTGACGGAGCGGCCGCTGACCGAGACCGTGCCGATCGGCAATGGCGCGATGGAGGACCGCACCTTCATCGAATGGGACAAGGACGACATCGAGGAGCTCGGCATCCTCAAAATCGACGTGCTCGCGCTCGGCATGCTGACCTGCATCCGCAAATGCTTCGACCTGATTGCACAGCACCACGGCGAACGCTGGGAGCTGGCGACGATCCCGCAGGAAGTGCCGGGCGTCTACGACATGCTGTGCAAGGGGGATTCGCTCGGCGTGTTCCAGGTCGAGAGCCGCGCGCAGATGAACATGCTTCCGCGCCTCAAGCCGCGGAAGTTCTACGATCTGGTCATCGAAGTCGCGATCGTCCGGCCGGGACCGATCCAGGGCGACATGGTTCATCCCTATCTGAAGCGGCGGTCGGGCAAGGAGCCGGTAACCTTCCCCTGCCCCGATCCCGCCCATGGCGAACCGGACGAGCTGGAGAAGATCCTGGGACGGACGCTCGGCGTTCCGATCTTCCAGGAGCAAGCGATGAAGATCGCGCTCGATGCGGCGAAGTTCGCGTCGGAAGAAGCGAACCAGCTGCGCAAGGCGATGGCGACGTTCCGCAGCCGCGGGAACATCGAGGTGCTTCAGGACAAGATGGTCGGTCGGATGGTAGAGCGCGGCTACGATCCCGACTTCGCCCAGCGCTGCTTCGACCAGATCAAGGGCTTCGGCGAATATGGCTTCCCCGAAAGCCATGCCGCCAGCTTCGCGCACCTCGTCTACGTTTCGAGCTGGCTGCGATGGAAATATCCGGCGGCGTTCGCCTGCGGCCTCCTGAACTCACAGCCGATGGGTTTTTACGCGCCGGCGCAGATCGTCAGGGATGCGCGCGAGCACGGCGTCGAGGTCCGGTCAGTGGACGTGAACCACAGCGACTGGGACTGCACGCTGGAGGATGGCGCTCTTCGCCTCGGCTTGCGACAGGTCGAAGGGCTACACCGCGAGGCTGCGGACCGGCTCACGGCCGCAAAGCCTTACGCCGCAGTAGATGAGCTGCGCAGCCGCGGCCGCGTTCCCGTCCACGCGATCCAGCGGCTCGCGGCGGCGGATGCGTTCCGGTCGATGGGCCTCGACCGGCGGCAGGCGCTATGGGACGCGCGGGCGCTCAAGCAGGCGCCGGACCTACCCTTGTTCGTGGCCGCGGCGGAACGCGATGAGGGCGCCGAAGCGACCGTCGCCAAGCTCCCGGCCATGCCGCTCGCCGAGCATGTCGTGAACGACTACCAGACCATTCGCCTCAGCCTGAAGGCGCACCCGATGCAGTTCCTGCGCGAGCAATACGGCAGGCAGGGCTTCATCACCGCCGACAAGCTCAACGCCATTCGCGACGGCAAGCGCGTGTCGATGGCGGGACTGGTGCTTATCCGGCAGCGGCCCGGCAGCGCCAAGGGTGTGTGCTTCATCACGCTGGAGGACGAGACCGGCATCGCCAACCTCGTCATCTGGCCCGACGTCTTCGACACCCAGCGCAAGATCGTCATGGGGGCGCGGCTGATGTGCGTGCACGGCATCATCCAGAAGGATGCCGAGGATGGGGTCATCCATGTCGTCGCGCGCAGGCTCGAAGACCACAGCCACATGCTGCGGCACTTGAGCGACGAGATGATGCCCTCCACGCTCAATCAGGGAGACGGCGCAGGAAGCTGGCGCCCTCCAGCCGCGACCCACCCTCGAGACGTACAAATCATTCCGAAATCACGAGATTTCCACTAACTTTTATCAGTTCGTCTTCGAAACAAAGATTGACTCACTGCCGTTCGCCGATCAATTCCCGCTGCCACGACGCCGGCTCTCGTGCGTGTATCGGAGTTAATCCCCAATGCTTGCGCGGGTCCCTAACCAGCTCGATTTCGAGGCCTTGTTCGGCGCATCGCCGAACCCTTACGTGCTCATGGCGCCCGATTTCACCATCGTCACGATGAACGATGCCTATCTCGCCGTGACCATGCGCAAGCGGGACGAGATTACCGGCATGCCGATGTTCGAAGCCTTTCCGAGCGATCCGGAATCCGACAGCTACCAATCACTCTATAATTCTCTGGAACGAGTCCTCCGCACCGGGAAACGCGATGAGATCGCGCTGATCCGCTACGACATCGCTACGCCGTCTGGCGGATACGAAGAACGCTACTGGAGCGCGACGCACACACCGCTTTTCGATGAAATCGGCCAGGTCGCCTTCATCCTGCAGCACACAGTGGACGTGACCGAACTGCACCGGTTGCGAGAGTTCGCGGCCGAGGCGGGCCATTATGCCCGTGACGAGACGGGCGTTTTCCACCGCGCCCATGCGGTGCAGGCAACCAATCAGAGCTTGCTTCAGGAAACTCAGCGGCTGAAAACCCTGTTCGAACAGGCGCCGGGTTTCGTGGCCGTGCTTGCCGGGCGCGAGCATCGCTTCCAGCTCGCCAACGCCGCCTACCGGCGGCTCGTCGGCCATCGCGACATCATCGGCAAGCCAGTCGCCGAGGCGCTGCCGGAAGTGGTCGACCAAGGCTTCGTCACCTTGCTCGAGCAGGTCCGCGCCACCGGAGAAGCCTATGTCGGACGCCGCGTGAGCGTGATGCTGGAGGCGGAGGGCGGCGGCCCGCTAGAGCAGCGCTTCCTCGATTTCATCTACCAGCCGATCCAGGGCGCGGAGGGCGAACCTGCCTCCGGCGTCTTCGTCCAGGGATACGACGTCACTGAGCAGCGCAGGGCCGAAGAATATCAACAGCTGCTAATCAACGAGCTCAACCACCGGGTGAAGAATACGCTGTCGATCGTCCAGGCGCTGGCGATGCAGTCGTTCAACGATGGCATAGATCCAGCCGTGGCTCGCCAGGCCTTCGACGCGCGACTGACCGCGCTTTCCGCCGCTCACAGCCTTCTCACCACGCAGAGCTGGGAGAGCGCCGGCCTGCTGGAGACGATCAAGGCGTCGGTCGCCGCAACGGCGGGCGCGAACATCGAACGTGTTCGGCTTCAGGGCCCGGACATCGTCGTTGCGCCCCAGACCGCGGTCTCGCTGGCGATGGCCATCCACGAGCTCTGCACCAACGCGATCAAATATGGCGCTCTGTCGAACGAGACCGGAACGGTCGACGTTCGCTGGACGGCCAAGCCGGGCGAGGAAGACTTCACCGAACTCACGATCCAGTGGACGGAGGCATGCGGGCCGCCCGTCGAAGCGCCGACACGGCGGGGCTTCGGAACGCGCCTGATCGAGCGCGGCCTGTCCGCCGAACTGCGCAGCAGCGTCACGCTCGAATTCCTGCCGAGCGGCCTCAAGTGCACGATCCTGGCCCGGCTCCTCGCAGCGTCCAAATGAGGATCCAAGGAAGGTCGATCCTCATCGTCGAGGACGAGCCCATCATCGCACTGGCGCTCGAGGACCTGCTCGTCGGCCAAGGCGCGACCGTGCATCACGCATCGCACCTGGAAGACGCTCATCGCCTGCTGGCGAGCGTAGAACTGGACGCGGCGATTCTGGACGTGAAAGTCCACGGCTGCCTCAGCTATCCCGTCGCCACCGAGCTGAAGGAGCGTTCGATCCCCTTCATCTTCGCCACCGGATACGGCGACGGTTCACATCCGGACGAATTCAGGTCTGTGCCGACGATCGCGAAGCCGTACAGCGCGGAAGAAATTGGCCGGGCCTTGGCGCAAAGTGCCGCCGCTCCGTCTGCATAATTCTCCCAGTTTCGGAATATCGGTTCCGCGTGCATACCGGCCGGGATGGCCTCAACTGCCGTGTTCGCCTCTGTTGCTCTCGTTGCGTCGCCAACGCCGGCAACATCGCTCGAAGGTCATTGGCTGCATCCTGAAAAGAGCGTGATCATCCGCCTGTCGCCGTGCGGGAGCAACCTGTGCGGCACGGTGACCTGGGCGAACGCATCGGCGCAGAAAGCTGCCCATCGCGGCATCGACAAGCTCGTCGGCGCTGAGTTGCTCACCGGGTTCAAGCCAAACCGGAACGGTCAGTGGAAGGGCAATATCTTCATTCCCGACCTCAACATGCATGTCGGGGGCAAGATCCAGACACTGGATGCAAGGCGGCTGAAGGTGTCCGGATGTATCCTGGGGGGAATGATCTGCCGGTCGCAGACATGGACCCGGTCCGACGAGGCGGTGCCAAGCGGCGGTTAGCTACGGTCGTTCATGCGTGCGCAAGCTAATCGAACGATTCTTGCCGCAAAGCTTCTGTAGCGGAAATCCCATGAAACGGATTCTTGCCAAGGCCGGAATCGTCCTGCTGGCAGCTGCCATGCCGGTCACTGCGTCGGCGCAGGCCGCGCTGGAAGGCCAGTGGACGAACCCGAAGCGGAGTGTCGTCGTGAAGGTCGAGCCGTGCGGCAATGCCTTCTGCGGCACGGTCGTTCGTGCGTCCGAAAAGGCCCGGAAGAACGCGCGCGAGGGCGGGACCCGGGACCTTATCGGAACGCGCATCCTGAGCGGCCTGAAGCCTGCCGGCCAAGGCCGTTACAAGGGCAAGGTGTTCGTGCCGAAGCGCAACATGTACGCGTCGGCGACCGTCCGCCAGGTCGGCCCGAACGTCATGGAAGTGCAGGGCTGCGCTCTCATCGGTCTCGTCTGCGACGAGCAGCGCTGGACGCGCGTCGGCAGCTAACCGCAAGGCGCAATTCTTACTGTTGTTAGCTTGTGCTAATGGAGCGCCGCTGCTCCGCCATGAGTCGCGTCCTTACGTGACGGGTGAGCCGGTCTGCCATGAGGCGGCCGATCCGGCGCGAAAGCGCCCACGAAGGGGGCTAACAATGAAACTACCTTCCGTTGTCGCGGCGGCCGCCGCGCTTGCTTGCACGTTCGCAATTCCTGCGCATGCGCAGAACATGGGTCGCGCGACCGTATCTCTGTATCGCGCGGCGCCCGGGCATCAGATCGAGTTGCTGAGATGGCTCGCGCAGCAAGATCAGATCGCTGCCGCAGCGGGCGTAGGTCCGGGCCAGGTTTACGCGCACACCGACGGCGACAGCTGGGACTATATGGTCATCTTCCCCCAGACCACACCGGCACAGGACGATGCGCTGGACGCGGCCGCGAAGAAGATGGGCCTGCCCTACGGCCCGATGGTGGGGATCGAGCTCCGCAAGCATATCGCGCAGCACTCGGATACGTTGGTGCGCGGCCCCGCGACGGCGGCCGATATGCTGGCCAGCCTGGGGCAGAAGTAGAAGCTCAGGCGGCTTCGAGCGGGAGAGTGAACAACTCTCCCGCCAGCACCGCCGACTGAAGCGCGGCCATCTCTTCCGCCCAATAGCGGTCTGACACGAGGTGCGGGGAATGTTCGCGCACCTTATCGTGAACGGCCTGCAACTTGCCGGACGTCTTGAGCGGAGAGTGGCAATCGATGCCCTGCGCTCCGGCGATCAATTCGACCGCGATCACGCCGGCGGCGTTGCGAGCGATCTGCGTCGCCTTGCGCCCCGCGATCGGCGCCATCGACACATGGTCTTCCTGTCCCGCGGATGTCGGAATGGAATCGACGCTCGCCGGGAACGCCAGGCTCTTGTTCTCGCTGACCAGCGCAGCCGCCGTTACCTGCGGAATCATAAGCCCTGAGTTCACGCCGCTATCGTTCGTCAGGAAAGGCGGCAGGCCACTCATCTTCGGATCGATAAGGACCGCGGTCCGCCGTTCGGACAGGGACCCGACCTCGCACATCGCCATCGTGATGATGTCCGCCGCGAAGGCGACCGGCTGGGCATGGAAATTGCCGCCCGAAATCGCCGTGTCCTCATCGGGAAAGACGATCGGATTGTCGGTCACTGCGCCCGCTTCGATCGTCAGCGTGCGCGCGGCATTTTCGAGCAGGTCCAGCGCTGCGCCCATAACCTGCGGCTGGCAGCGGAAGCTGTAGGGGTCCTGCACCTTTCCGCAGCGGGTGTGGCTTTCGACGATCTCGCTTCCGTCGAGCAGGTCGCGCAAGGCAGCCGCGACGCGGATTTGGCCCGGCTGGCCGCGAAGGTCGGAAATTCGCGGATCGAACGGCTTCACGCTGCCCTTCAGCGCATCCACGGACAATGCGCCCGCGGCAATGGCAGCGGCGAAGACGCGCTCGCTGGCGAACAGCGCATCGAGTGCGATTGCGGCGGAAGCTTGCGTTCCGTTGATGAGCGCCAGGCCTTCCTTTGGGCCGAGCTGCAGCGGCTGCATTCCGAGCCTGCGCAGCGCCTCATCGGCCGCGAGCACATCGCCGCGAACGTCGATCCGGCCCTTGCCCATCAGCGCTGCAATCAGGTGCGCGAGCGGGGCGAGATCGCCCGAGGCGCCGACGCTGCCCTGCGCCGGGATCTGAGGCATGGCATCATGTTCGAGTAGCGCTTCGAGCGCTTCGATCACCAGCGGCCGAACGCCGGAATGGCCGCGTCCAAGGCCCAGAAGCTTGAGGATGATCATCAGCCGCGTGACGTGGCGCGGCAGCGGCTCGCCGAGCCCCGCGCTGTGCGACAGGATCAGGTTTGTTTGGAGCTCGGCGAGGCGCTCGTCGGGGATGCGCGTGCTGGCGAGGAGGCCGAAGCCGGTGTTGACGCCGTAGACCGTCTCGCCGCCCGCAACGATGCGGTCCACCGAAGCAGCGGCTTCGGCAACGCGCTGCATCGCGCGATCGCCGAGGCTCGCATCCGCTCCGGCCCAGAGGCGACGAAGCGTCGCCAGATCGATGTTGGTGGGATCGAGCTTCATGCGCCGACCATCGGCAGATCCATGCCCTGCTCGCGTGCGCAGTCGACGGCAATCGCATAGCCCGCGTCGGCGTGACGCATCACGCCCGTGCCCGGGTCGTTCCACAACACGCGCTCGAGACGCCGCGCGGCGTCGTCGCTGCCGTCCGCGACGATGACCATCCCGCTGTGTTGCGAATAACCCATGCCGACGCCGCCGCCGTGGTGTAGCGACACCCAGGTCGCGCCGCTCGCGGTGTTGAGGAGCGCGTTGAGCAGCGGCCAGTCGGAAACCACGTCGCTGCCGTCGAGCATGCTTTCCGTCTCGCGGTTCGGTGACGCCACGGAGCCGCTGTCGAGGTGGTCGCGGCCGATGACGATCGGTGCGCTGACTTCACCATTGCGAACCATCTCGTTGAAGGCGAGGCCAAGGCGGTGACGCTGGCCGAGGCCGACCCAGCAGATGCGCGCGGGCAGGCCCTGGAACGCAATGCGCTCGCGTGCCATGTCGAGCCAGCGGTGCAGATGCGGATCGTCGGGGATCAGCTCCTTCACGCGCTGGTCGGTGCGATAGATGTCCTCGGGATCGCCAGACAGTGCGGCCCAGCGGAACGGCCCGATGCCGCGGCAGAAGAGCGGGCGGACATAGGCCGGGACAAAGCCCGGGAAGTCGAATGCGTGGGTCACGCCCATGTCCTTCGCTTCCTGGCGGATGTTGTTGCCGTAATCGAAAGTCGGCACGCCCATGTCCTTGTAGGCGAGCATGGCTTCGACATGGACCGCGATGGACTGGCGAGCGGCATCGGCGACGGCCGCAGGGTCGCGCTCGCGCAGCTCCTGCCACTTGGCGACGCTCCAGCCTGCCGGGCAGTAGCCGTTGGCGGGATCATGCGCCGAGGTCTGGTCGGTCAACGCGTCCGGCCGGATGCCGCGCTTCAGCATCTCGGGGAGGATTTCCGCGGCATTGCCCAGCAGGCCGACGCTGGTCGGCTCGGTGGCAGTGCGGATGATCTCCAGCGCCTCGTCGATGCTCGTGGCTCGCTTGTCGAGGTAGCGCGTCTCCAGGCGCTTCTCGATGCGGCTTCCCTGGCACTCGATCGCGATGCAGTGGGCGCCCGCCATCACCGCCGCGAGCGGCTGCGCTCCGCCCATTCCACCCAGACCGGCCGTGAGGATCCACTTGCCCTTAAGATCGCCGCCATAATGCTGGCGCCCCATCTCGACGAAGGTCTCGTACGTGCCTTGGACGATGCCCTGCGTGCCGATGTAGATCCAGCTGCCGGCGGTCATCTGCCCGTACATCATGAGTCCCTTGCGATCGAGCTCGTTGAAGCACTCCCAGGTCGCCCATTTCGGCACGATGTTGGAATTGGCGATGAGCACGCGCGGCGCATCCTTGTGTGTCCGGAAGACGCCGACCGGCTTGCCCGACTGAACGAGAAGCGTCTGGTCCTGCTCCAGCCGCTCAAGCGTCTCGACGATCTTGTCGAAGCACTGCCAGTTGCGCGCGGCGCGGCCGATACCCCCATAGACGACGAGGCTCTGCGGATCCTCGGCAACCTCATCGTCGAGGTTGTTCATCAGCATCCGGACGGCCGCCTCGGTAGTCCAATGCTTCGCCCGCACGTCATTGCCGCGGCGTGCGCGGATATGGCGTGAGTTGTCGCGTCTATCGGTCAGTGTCTGCTCCATTGAAAATGCGCCGCTCGGGCCCCGGCAGGCCGATCCAGTAGCCCAGCTCGGCGAGAGTTTCGATTCGCCACACGCACAGGTCCGCGGCCTTGCCGGCCGCAATGCTTCCGACCTCGTGAGCGAGGCCAAGCGCGCGTGCTGCGTTGACGGTCATTCCTGCGAGCGCCTCCTCCGGGGTCAGGCCGAACAAGGTGCACGCCATATTCATCACCAGCGTCGGCGAGAGCATCGGGGAAGTTCCCGGGTTGCAGTCGGTCGCGACGGCGATCCGCACCTTGTGCTTGCGCAGAAGATCGACCGGCGGCTTCACCTTTTCCTGCAGCGCGTAGCATGCTCCGGGAAGCAGGACGGCGACCGTTCCCGCCTTGGCCATCGCCTTGGCGCCCGCGTCATCGAGATGCTCGAGATGGTCCGCAGACAGCGCCTTGTGCTTCGCGGCGAGCGCGGCGCCGTTCTGGTTCGAGAGCTGCTCCGCGTGAAGACGTACCGGAAGGCCGTTCGCCTGTGCGGCGGTGAAGACGCGCTCCACCTCCTGTGGCGTGAAGGCGATGCGCTCGCAGAACGCGTCGACGCTGGTCGCCAGCTTCTCTCGCGCCGCGCGCGGGATCAGCTCGTCGGCGATCATCGCGACATAGTCCTCGCGGCGATCCTTGTACTCGGGTGGCAGCGCATGGAGCGCGAGCAAGGTCGGCACAATCCGGACCCCGCCCCCTTTCGCGAGCGTCGCCGCGCAGCGCAGCATTCGAAGTTCGCCCTCGACGTCGAGCGCGTAGCCCGATTTGATCTCGACCGTGGTGACGCCGCCGCTCTTCAGCGCATCGAGCCGGAGCGTCGCTGACGCCAGCAGCTGGTCGTCTGATGCACCCTGCGTCGCCTTGACCGTCGAGACAATCCCGCCCCCGGCCTTGGCGATCTCTTCATAGGTCGCGCCTGCTCGGCGCATCGCATGTTCGTTGGCGCGCGTTCCGCCGAAAATCAGGTGCGTGTGGCAGTCAACCAAACCCGGCGTCACCCATGCGCCACCGAGCGCGACCACTTCCTTCGCCCGGAAACCGGCAAGCTCCGTCCGCTTGCCGACGCGCAGGATGCGGCCGTCCTGGATCGCGACCGCGCCGTTCTCGACGATGCCGAGCGGATTGCCCGGCGCGGGCACCATGGTGGCAATTCGGCAGTCGACGAGGAGGCGGTCCCACATGGTGCATCGCCTTAGGCGACAGCTGTTGCTACGGCAAAGGAATGAGCGGCTGGCCCAACCTCTTCGAGCTTCTCGTCCTCCCCGAAGTGTCCACGCCAGTCGGCCTGATCGGCGCTCCGCTGGCTGCCGGATCGGTCACTCCCGGAAGATGCGACCTGGCGCCGTCGCTGCTCCGCCAGACGCTGCGGAGGATCGGGCGTTACGACATCGAGACGGGCCGTGAGCTGTCGACGCGCATTGCCGATCGGGGGGATGTCGAAATCGAGGACCTGACCATCGAACAGGCGACGGGTCCGATCCGCGATGCCGTTCAGGCGAGCACGGCGGTCCATTCGCTCACTCTGCTCGTCGGCGGCAATAATGCGGTTACGAGGCCCGGCGTCCTCGGCCTCGGAATGCCGCTGGAGGAGGTTGGGCTCATCACGCTGGATGCCCATTTCGACATGCGCGAGACGGACCGGGGTCTCGGCAACGGCAATCCCGTGCGGGCGCTGATCGAGGATGGGCTTCCGGGTGCGAACATCGCGCAAGTTGGCCTGGCGGCCTTCGCCAACAGCCAGAAGATGCATCGCGACGCGGTCGAGGCGGGCAATCACGTCATCACCATCGGCGAGATCCGGCTCAACGGTATCGAGCGTTCGATCGAGCGCGCCTTGAACCACGTCGCGCACTGCGAGGCGATCGTCGTCGACTGCGACATCGACGTGATCGACCGCTCCCAGTTTCCCGCGGCACCGGGCGCCCGCCCGGGTGGGATGAGTTCGGCGGAATTCTTCCGCGCCGCTCGTCAGCTGGCGGCTGAGCCGCGCGTTCGCGTGATCGACCTGACCGAATGGGACCCGCCGCTGGACACGACGGATCTCAGCGCTTTGACCGCCGCCCGCTGGGTGGCCGAGTGCCTCGCGGGCTTCGAGATGCGCGCTTCGTAGCCGCGGCCGGCGCTACGACGATCGCCTTCGCCTCGATGCGCTTCACCCGCCCCCATGGAATGCGCTGACCTCCCCTCTTGGCGGTAAAGCGTTCCCACAGGCTTCCGGGCCCAACCATCAGTGCCGTCACCGTCCCGCGTTCGCAGTGCACTTCGAAGATGCGGCCAAGTCGCTCGCCGTCGAGCGTACGGACCTCTTTATGGCGCACGTCGGTCAGGCGCATCACAGGGCTCCCCATTCGGGCACGTACTTGCCGGCTGCGATCTCGCTCTTGTGCAAGCCAAGGTCGCGGCCCGGACATTCGAGATGAACGGTGCTCGTGATCGCGCGCACCTTGTCCATCGGCACGCGGGTCATCCGATCGCCTGCCAGCTTCTTCACCAGCCACATAGTCCACGGCGGCAGCCGGCCCGCATACGCCCCCGGACCGACGAGCAATGCTTTCAACTTCAGCTCCTTGCCCGCCTGACCGGTGAACTCGACGTCGTCGACGACGCCGCAATATTTTCCCTCGGTGTCGAGCAGTGGCAGATCGAGCAATTGGCTCACCAGCTTGATGCGATTGTCGGGCGTCATGCCTGCCCTCCGGATGTCAGGATGAAGAGCGGGATGGCCGCGACTGCCGCCAAGGTAATGATGGCGAAATAGAGCCAGCCAAGGCTCCTTGCGACGCGGCCGTTCACATGCTGGCGCATGTAGGTTTTGTCGCCAGCCAGCAGCAGCAGCGGCAGATAGGTGAGCGGCAGCACCAGGATGGAGAAGAGCACCGCATATTCGACCAGCTGCATCGGATCGATGCCAGTGAGGATGATTGCCAGTGCGAGCAGGAAAACGGCGATCCAGGTGAGCGTGAAGCGCGGTGCTTCCCACGGTTTCTTGTGGCGCCCCCAGATCCAGCCGAAGAATTGCGAGACGCAATAGGCGTTCGCGAGGCAAGTCTCGACCGCCGCTCCTGCGACTGCGAAGAACATGCCCAGCAGCGCCAGGATCAGGCCCCACTTTCCGAAGGGGATGGCCGCCTCGAGCGCGGCTGTGCCGGGAACCGCGGGATCGACGTTCGCCGGACCGAACAGGACCGCAGAGTTGGCGAGGATGGCAATCGCCAGCAGCGACCCGAGCGCGAAGCCGACCACACAGGTGAGCCGGTTCGTCAGGAGATCCTTCGGGCCCCAGCCTTCTTCAATGCCGCCCGACGAATAGAAGTAGACCTCGTAAGGGAACATGACCGCGCTGAGGATCGCCACGCCGAAATAGGCGAACATCAGCAGCTCCTTGGTGCTGAGCCCCTGCGGCACCTGCGGAACGAACCCGCCGGCGATCTCGTCCCACGGCGGGTGGATCGCGACGAGCGCAACCAGGAAGACAATCATGAACAGGCCCAGCAGCCCGTAGACGCGCTCGATCCACTTGAATGGCAGCACCCAGATCGAGGCGATCAGCAGGACGACGATCGTCACCGCCATCAACACGTACGGCGCTCCGGTCAGGTAATTGAGGATCAGCGCAGTCCCGCCGACTTCTGCGGCACAAGTGATCAGATTGCTGATGAAAGACGCGCACAGCGTGACCAATCCCAGCTTGAGCCCAAGCCGATGACGCATCAGGTTGAACACCGGCTGCTTGGCCACGGCCGCGACACGGCCGCTCATCTCGCCGAAGACCATGATTCCGATCGTGCCCAGCGCGAAAACCCAGATGAGCGCGTAGCCGAAGGTCGACCCGGCCTTCGCCGCGAACACCAGTTCGCTGATGTCGACGAACCCGCCGACGGCGGTCATGATTCCGAGTGTCAGCTCAAGCGGATTCAAGCTGGTCCTCGATCTGCTTCAACCGTTCCGAGCTCTCGCGCAGCTGCTGTGGTGGCGCGTCGTCGGGCTGGGTCACCAGGTCCTTCACGATCGCGCTTGCCGTGGGCTCCGAAAGTTCTTCCGAGATGGTCGTCAGCTGATCGCGGAAGGACGCCCGCATCGTCTTCGCGTAAATCTTGGTGACGTTGGCCTCGAGTGCCTGCTCATTGACCAGCGCCCACTCGGCGGCGAGCGAACGCGCCTCCCCTATCGAGGGAAGGTCCTTTTCCGCTCCCTGCGCGCAACCGCTCAACGCCACGCAAAACAGCACGAGCCGTTTCATGCGCCCATAACTCGTTACGAAGGCGGAGCGTTCCGCTTCAGTTCTGCGCAGCTTTGCGGCGCCCGAGGTCGGACAAAGTCCGGAAGGTGATGGAGAAACGGAGAGTCTCGCCCGGCACGATGCTGTGCTCCCAATCGTGGCGAGCCTCGCCCGACAGGAGGTAGGCGGACCGCGGCTCCACGGGCAGGCTGAAGCGCTTGAAGCCGGCGCCAGTCCGCTGGCGGAAGCGCAGGTTCGCCGGTGAGTTCAGCGACACGCCGACGACGCGCTCAAACACTGAGCGATCGCGATGCCAGCCGATGCCGGCACCTGGGTCGTAGCGCGCAAGGAGCGCATGAGCGATCTCCTCGCCTGCCAGCTCCGCCGCTCTCCGGCTCAGCGGCTGCAGCCAGTCCGGAATGGGCTCGGCCGGACGGAAGCTTGCGTCGTCGAAGTCGTACCGCCAGCCGTAGCTTTGCGTCTTGCGGTTGCCGGTCCAGCCGTGAAAGCGGAAGGGCGCGAGATCGATCATCTCGAGTTGGCGCAGCAGAGATGCCTCTTCATCGCGGCTGATGAAGTCCTCCCGATAGTCGAGGCCTTCGATCAGGGGTTCGGCGAAGAGATCGGCCTGGGTCATGCGCCGAACAGCTCCCGGATCTCGGACGGCTTCAGCTCCGGAGCCAGTTGCTCGAAAGTGCACTGCTCCGGCGCCTTGTCGGGCCTCCAGCGCAGCAGTGCCGTGCCATGCCGGAAGCGCCGCCCAGTAACCTGGTCGTAGCGAACCTCGACAACCAGCTCGGGCTTGAGCGGTTGCCACTGAGCGGTGCGCTCGGTGTTCCAGCGGCTAGGGCCGCCAGGCGCATTGCCGGTGAATCCGGGCGGCCCGATCAGCGCTTCCAGCCTTTCGGTCAGTTCCGGGCGCTCCTTCGCCGGAATGGCGGACGTGAAGCCGAGGTGGTGCAGTAGCCCTTCGCCGTCATAGAGACCGAGGAGGAGTGAACCGACTTCGCGCTTCTTCTCAGCATAGCGAAACCCGCCGACCACGCAGTCGGCGGTCCGCAACTGCTTCACCTTGACCATCGCCCGCTCGCCGAAGCGGTAAGGCTGATCGAGGCGCTTCGCGACGACGCCGTCGAGTGCGCCGCCACTGCGCTGCAGCCAGCCGAGCGCCATCTTCCGGTCCGTCGTCGCGGGCGACAAAAGCAGGCCGTCGACAGCGTTCACCCTGTGAAATTTCTCGAGAGCAAGGCGACGATCCGCCAACGGCTTTTGGTCGAATTCCTTCGCGCCGATCCGCAGCACGTCGAAGAGCATCAACTGGGCAGGGGTCTCTTTCGAGAGCTTGCGGACGCGGCTCTCGGCCGGGTGCAGCCGCATCTGCAACGCCTCGAAGTCGAGCCGGTCGGCGAGCGGAAGGATCAGCTCTCCATCGAGTGTGAAGCGTTGCTCCTTCACGCGTCCGAGCAACTCCAGCACTTCGGGGAAGTAGCGGCCGAGGGATTTGCCGGAGCGCGAGATCATCTCGATCGTCTCGCCGTCTCGGCGCGCGATACAGCGAAAGCCGTCCCATTTGGGCTCGAACTGCCAGCCTTCGCCATCCGGCAGCTCAGCGGCCAACAGCGCTTCCATCGGTGAGGGTTCAGTAGGCTTTGCCACTCGCGGACAATCCCCTGCGCCTCGCAGTCGTTCCCGTTGCGCCTGTTATGCCTCGCGTTAGTCTGTCGGCGTTGGGGGAGAAGAAGCGTAATGGCGTTCGATCCGAAAGCAGCGACGGCCCGGTACATCGACAGCCTGGGCGCCGCCAATCTCGACAAAGCACATGACTATACTGTTGGCGGCCACTGGCTGCTGCTCTGGGGCATCGTGGTTTCCGCGATCGTCACCTGGGTGATCGTCCGATGGGGCATTCTAGACCGGCTCGATCGGCGCATCGGCGAGCGGCGTCGCAACCTGCGTGCGTTCCTGGTCAGCGGCGCCTTCATCCTGCTGTCCACGGTGATCACTCTGCCGTGGACAATCTATGAAAGCTGGTGGAGGGAAAAGAGCTACGGCCGATCGAGCCAGCCCCTTGCGGACTTTCTGGGCCAGGCGGCCCTTGCGGCGGCGATCAGCACGCTCCTCACGGCCGTCTTCATGATCGGCGTCTATTGGTTGATGCGGCGGACGGGCAAGCGATGGTGGCTGTGGTCGGGCGGTCTTGCCGGGATTGCGCTGGCGGCCGTGATGCTGCTGGCGCCGATCCTCATCGAGCCGATGTTCAACAAGTATGAGCCGGTACCGCCGGGGCAGGTGCGCGATGCGCTTGTGTCCATGGCTGGGCGGGCCGGCATCCCGCCGAACAAGATCTACATGTACAACGGCTCACGGCAGTCGAACAATTTCACGGCCAACGTGTCCGGGATCGGCAGCTCCGCTCGCGTTGCGATCTCGGACGTCGCTTTCAAGAACGCATCGCTCGATGAGGTCCGTGCGGTCACGGGTCATGAGATCGGCCATTATGTCCTGAAGCACATCTGGTACGCAGTCGCGCTTTTCGCGATCCTTGCGCTGTTCCTCTTCTGGCTGGCGGACCGCTTGTTCCCGCGTTTCGCGCGAGCTTTCGGGACTGACGCGGGCGTAGCGGAACCGCGCGCCGTTCCAGTGCTCTTGTTCCTCGTTTCGCTGTTCGCGATCCTGGCATCGCCGATCATCAATACATTCTCGCGAATGCAGGAGGCCCAAGCCGATCTTTACTCGCTGCGGACGGAGAACCGTCCGGATGCATTATCATCGGCGCTCGTGAAGACGGCGGAGTATCGTTACCCTCGCCCCGACCCAGTGGAGGAAGCGGTCTTCTACGATCATCCTTCGGTCGAGCGGCGCGTGCACACCGCGATGGAATGGAAAGCGATACACCCGGACCCGCCCGCGCGTTGAGCGCATGGCGGTTGGCCGCAGCCGAA
>NZ_JAKZHW010000003.1 GCF_022568775.1 Sphingomonas telluris
GGCGTCGGAAACATACTGACCGGAAGCGTGCGCCGCTCTCCCCAGGTGGTTCGCATAAGTGCTCAGCTCGTCGGCGGTGCAGATGGCGTCGAGCACTGGGCGCAAAGTTACGATCGCGCACCTGGTGACGAGATCAAGATACAGTCCGACATCGCGCTGAATGTGGCCCAGGCTCTCAGCGGGACGCTGGGACATGCGGGCAAGGTCGCGTTGTCGTTGGGAGGTAGCGCCAACAGCGTTGCGCAGGACTTAGTATTGCAAGCAAGGAGACTGATTGGCCAGGCGGATGGGCCGGATGCGATGCGATCAGCGCTCGTTCTCATCGATAAAGCGATTACGAAGGACCCAAATTACGCCGATGCATATGTCGAAAAGAC